>DATLAW010000199.1:0-2103 GCA_035527255.1 Thermohalobaculum sp.
CTTCTCCTCGGTGGTGAACGCATAAAGGAAGATCAGCAGGATCGGCAGGTGCAGGAACGCCAGCCCCACCCCGGCGGCGATCTTCAGGCCAAGCGGCGCACGGTTTCGGTCAGAGCGCATCGTTATTCCCAACCTACTGTGGCAGTTCCATTTTCAACCGCAATCAAGGCTTCTGAATGAAATTTGGCGACCTCTGAGTTCACGATTTCGTCTGTAAAAGTCGGGAACCCCATGCGATCATTCATTTTTTTGAATCTTAGTACTAGTTCGTTTTCAGTTTCAATAATCGCTCTTCCTGCCTTTGCCATTTTAACCAACAAGAACCAGCACCCAGAATCAGATGCCATATGAGGGGATTCCTCCCGCATGAATTTATGCGCGAAGTAATTTCGCATTTTTCTGAGCATGTCGATGTTGGCTTTCATATCTTTAAGCTCGCGAATGCCCACGACACGATCGGAAAGATTGCCGAAGTTAATTGACGCGGCCCCTCGTAAGCCGCATCAAACGGCGATTCCCATTGTAATTTGTTTGTTAAGATACCTCTCCGGTAATCTTCATAAACGGTATTAAAAACATAGAAATTTATCAATGAATGCTCAACTAAAGCCAACTTAAAGAACAATAATCCAAAATGAGCGTAGACCTCTTTTTGAAGAATCACATCTTCTTCGCCGAGTTCTTGAAATTCTTCTATTAGAGTATCTTTTGTTATCTCAGAGTGCATCGAACGCTCCCTGCCGCTTGGCCATCCACAAATAGAACCCCATGATGACAATGGGCACCACTGTGAACGCCGCCGCCAGCGGGATATTCCCCGCCGTGCCCTGATGCGCATAGACCGCCTGGCCGATGAACAGCCGCGACGAGCCGATGATCTGCGGGATGATGTAGTCGCCCAGCGTCAGCGAGAAGGTAAAGATCGACCCGGCGATCACCCCCGGCAGCGCCAACGGCAAGGTCACCGTGAACAAGGTCTGGCGCGGCGAGGCGCCGAGGTCGGATGATGCCTCCAGCAGGCTCGCCGGGACCCGCTCCAATGACGCCTGGATCGGCAATATCATGAACGGCAGCCAGACATACAGGAACACCACAAAGGTGCCGATATAGCTGACCGACAGCGAGTTGCCGCCGATCACCGGAATCGCCAGCATCAGATCCAACACCGGCATCAGGCCCAGCCCCTCGAAGATCCAGGTGATGATCCCCTCCTTCGCCAGGATCAGCTTCCAGGCGTAGACCTTGACCAGATAGCTCGACCACAGCGGCAGCATGACGCCCAGATAGAAAAGTGCCTTCCAGCGGCCGCGGGCAAAGCGTGCGGCGAAATAGGCGACCGGGAAGGCGACAACCACCGAGGCGAACGTGACCGCCGCCGCCATGCTCACCGTGCGGATGATGATGTCGTAGTTCGATGGCCGCAGCAGCTCGCCATAGGTCTTCAGCGTCAGCTCGTAGCGGATCAGACCAGAGAATTCATCGATCGAGAAAAAGCTTTGCAGCAACAGCGCGCCGAGCGCGCCGAGATAGACGATGCCGAGCCATAGGGTAGGCGGCGTCAGCAACAGGAACAACAGGACGCGCGGCCGCCGCCAGATCAAGTCGGAGGCCCGCGCGACCAGACCCTGCGCGGCAGTGGGGGCGACGGCATCCACCATCACTGCGCCTCCATCCCATGCAACGCGCTGGCGTCCCATGCAAGACCGACAGTCTCGCCAATGGCGGGCGGCACGCTCCCGGCCGGGGCAAGGGCGGCTAGCGAGATACCGCCCAGATCGACAGTGAACCGGGTCGCAGCACCCAGATAGCGGATTGAGACCACCGGGCCGCTGATGCGCGCGGTCGCCGGGTCCATCAGCCGGATCGCCTCCGGGCGCAGGCTGGCCCAGCTCTCAGGCCCGCCGAGACGCCGGGTCATCTCTGGCGGCAGCACGTTCGACGATCCGACGAAATCGGCGACGAAACGGGTGCGCGGCCGGTCATAGATATCCTGCGGGGTGCCGACCTGCACCACCTTGCCCTCGTTGAATACCGCGACCCGGTCGGCCATCGACAGCGCCTCGCCCTGGTCGTGGGTGACGAAGACGAAGGTGATGCCCAGGG
>DATLAW010000200.1:0-2937 GCA_035527255.1 Thermohalobaculum sp.
TTTCCGCCGGCGCCTTCAGCGCCACCCCTGGCTCCAGCCGGGTCAGTCGCAGGTCGTCGCCATCGGTAAGGAAGTCCACGAGCTCGCGACGCCTTAGTGCCAGCAGACCAGCGTCTGGGCCATGCAGGAGCGCCCCGGTCAGCGATTCGACCAGCGCCGCATCCGGCCGGGCACAAAACGCTGCCGCCCGCGATCCGGCGAGCTTCACGAGCCTGCCGCGGCGGCAGTGCCCGCCGAATTACCTTTCGCGATTTCGCCGGACCGCGCCAGCAGCGACCGGGCAATTCGCTCGCCCAGATCGCGGGCCAATCGCCGCTCGATATCCTGCTTCGCTGCTCGGGTGGCAAACAGCGAAGCGGTCGAGTTGTAGCCTGACTGCGATATCGACTGATCCGCCAGCAGTGGCTCCGATCCACCCGCCGGGTACAGCGCCCAATCGGCGGTGGCGGTCAGGCTGATCCGGGTCACCGCGTTATCCTGGGCGATGGCGAGGTTGCTGCGGTCGATCTGGGTTCTGACCTCCAGCCGGAAGTCCTCGGATCGCGGTCGGCCCAGGCGATCACGCAGACTGTCATTCAGATAATAGCCAAAACGGTCGTCGAATTTCGGCAGACCAATCCGTCCGATCATTGCTGACGATGCGCTATCCTCGGCCAGCATCGGCCGGAAACAGCCCCCGAGCGGTACAGCGAGCACCCCCCCGATCAGCAGCATGCCACCAAGGCGCGCCAGAACCAGTCGGCGGCCCGGCGAGGGCCAGACGCCTGACTCAGATGGGATCTCCCCCGATGAGCGCTCAAATAACGACATTGACGATTCGCCCCGGCACCACAATGATCTTGCGCGGCGTCTTGCCGCCCAGGAAGCGTGCCACATCCGGGTTGGCCATGACCAGCCTTTCAGTGGTTTCGCGATCCGTCGCTGGATCGACCTCGATTTCGGCTCGCTTCTTGCCGTTGATCTGCACCGGCATCAGAATCGTGTCGTCGCGGATCAGATTGGCGTCGTATGACGGCCACGGCGTCTCGACCAGACGCGTCGCATGGCCCAGCCTCTGCCAGATCTCCTCAGCGAAATGCGGCGTCATCGGGGCCATCAATTGCGCCAGCGTCTCGAATGCCTCGCGTCGGGCAAACGGCATGCCGGGGCCATCACCGCCGGCCAATTTCTGAATTGCATTGTAAAGTTCGTGCATCCGCGCCAATGCTTTGTTGAAGGTGAAGCCCTCAATATCCGCGGTGACCCCGGCAATGGCCTTGTGCGTGATCTTGCGCAGTGCCGTTGCTTCAGGCGCGAAGCTGCCGGCCCCCTCGCCAGCGGCCGACATTTTCGCTTCATCCAGCAACCGCCAGACCTTTTGCAGAAACCGCCAGGCGCCTTCGACCCCGGCCGTTGACCATTCGACATCGCGCTCCGGCGGGCTGTCTGACAGCATGAACCAACGCGCGGTGTCGGCGCCGAACTGCTCGATGATCCGCTCGGGGTCGACTGTGTTGCGCTTAGACTTCGACATTTTGATTGTTGGCCCGACCGCCACAACCGCGCCGGTTGCCGCCTCCCGCACAACGCCATCGGCCCGCGTCACCTCGTCCGGCGTCAGCCAGCGCCCGTCGGCGGCACGGTAGGTCTCGTGGGTCACCATGCCTTGGGTGAACATCGCGTTGAACGGCTCGATCGACTTTGCCGGCAGGTGCCCGGTGCGGTGCATGGCGCGGGCGAAGAAGCGCGAATACAGCAGGTGCAGGATCGCGTGCTCGACCCCGCCGATATACTGGTCGACATTCATCCAGTAATCGGCGTCGGCCATCTCGGTCGGGGTATCCGCGTGCGGCGCGGTGAAACGGGCAAAATACCAGGACGAATCGACAAAGGTGTCCATGGTGTCGGTCTCGCGCCGCGCTACAGCCCCGCATCTCGGGCAAGGCACATCTCGCCAGCCTGTATGCCAGTCCAGCGGGTTGCCGGGCTTGTCGAAGGTCACATCGTCCGGCAGCTTCACCGGCAAATCGGCTTTCGGCACCGGGACAATGCCGCAATCCCCGCAATGGATCACCGGAATCGGGCAGCCCCAGTAGCGCTGGCGGCTGATGCCCCAGTCGCGCAACCGAAAGTTCACCTTGACCTCACCGCGGCCCATTTCCGTCATGCGCCGTGCCATCTCAGCCTTGGCGTTCTCGATCGACATCTCGTCTAGGAACCGCGAATTGATGATCCGCCCCGGCCCGACATATGCCTCGGCGCCGATCTCGAAGCGCGCAGCGTCCTGATCCAATGGGCACACCACCGGAACCACGTCCAGACCGTACTTGCGGGCAAAAACCAGATCGCGCTGGTCATGCGCAGGGCAGCCGAAAATGGCGCCAGTGCCGTAATCCATCAGGATGAAGTTGGCGACATAGACCGGCATGGTCCAGTTTGGGTCGAACGGATGCACCACCCGCAACCCAGTATCGAAGCCCTTCTTCTCCGCCGTCTCCAGCTCCGCCTCCGAGGTGCCCATGCGGCGGCATTCAGCGTTGAACGTGGCCAGCCCATCGACCTTGCCCTCCAGCATCCGGGCCAGCGGGTGGTCCGGCGAGATCGCCGCGAAGCTGGCCCCGAACAGGGTGTCGTGCCGGGTGGTGTAGACCTCCAGCTCCGGCCAGTCGACCAGATCATTTGGCGCCATCTCGAACCGGAACTGCAATCCTTCGGAGCGCCCGATCCAGTTGCGCTGCATCAGCCGGACTTTTTCGGGCCACTGATCCAGCCCGTCGATGGCGCTCAGCAATTCGTCGGCCATGTCCGAGATGCGAAACGCCCACTGGGTCAATTCGCGCCGCTCGACCGGCGCGCCCGAGCGCCAGCCCTTGCCGTCGATCACCTGCTCGTTGGCCAGCACCGTATTGTCGACCGGATCCCAGTTCACCACCGAGGCCTTTCGGTCGATGAACCCGG
>DATLAW010000201.1:0-2754 GCA_035527255.1 Thermohalobaculum sp.
GACTTAGGGCGGCGCGATCAATGCGCTTATTTCTCGCGCGTCTGCTTACATGGTGCTTACACGGCAAAAACCGGCTGGGCCGGTTGGTTGCTTTCGTCTAAATTTGCTAGGTATTTCGGGGACTTATGGCGCGGTGGACGGAATTTGAACCTGTGACTTCGGCCCGATAGGGGCAGGGCCGACCGGCGCGCAACCGATCCCAGTAGGTATAAAGCGCCCGAATGTCGGAGTGGATCATTGCGTTGCTATTGCGTGACAGACGGTAGCTCGCTAGCTCGATGCTGTTGCCGCCAGTGCGATCGCCCTCGTTTCCCTGCATTTCGTTAACTCCCTGTTTATCAGCTTCCCGGGTCTGCCGCCATGGCCGAACCTGCTTGTAGGGAACATCAGCAATTATCGTGCCACAGCCGCAGGGGCAGGCCATTTGGCTGTCGGCAGTTGACCCGGGGCGCGGCCCGGTTATGGTTGCCGCGCGCCTGGCCACCCCAATCGGCGGGACGTCATCCAAGGAGATCGCCGCATCCCATGACCACCCCTTCCACAGACCGTCGCGGCATTCTGTTCGTGCTGTCCTCGCCGTCGGGCGCGGGCAAGACGACCCTGTCGCGCAAGTTGCTGGCCGAGGACCCGGCATTCACCCTTTCCATCTCTGCCACGACCCGCCCCCCGCGTCCGGCCGAAACCGAGGCGGTGGATTATTTTTTTGTTTCACAGCAACGCTTTGACCAAATTGCGGCGGCGCGCCAAATGCTCGAGCACGCCAATGTCTTCGGCCATTCCTACGGCACCCCGCGCGGCCCCGTTGAAGCCGCGATCCAGTCCGGTTGCGATGTTCTGTTCGATGTCGACTGGCAGGGCGCGCAGCAACTCCGCAACTCGGACCTCGGCCCGCTGGTGGTTACGGTGTTTATCCTGCCGCCCTCGATCGCCGCGCTTGAGGCGCGTCTGCGCAGCCGTGCCCAGGACAGCGACGCCGTCATCGCCGGACGCATGGCAAGGGCCCGCGACGAGATCAGTCACTGGGCGGAATACGACTATGTCCTGATAAACGACGACTTTGTGACCTGCTATTCCCGGATCGAGACAATCGTCGAGGCCGAGCGCCAGCGCCGGGACCGCCAGAAATGGCTACAACCGCATGTCGACGAGCTTTATTCGGAGTTTGAAGCCAAATTCAGGGAGCCGGGGAAATGACCCTTTACGCGCTCAACGGCGTTGCTCCCAAGCTGCCCGCCAGCGGCAACTGCTATATCGCACCTGGCGCGCGGGTAATCGGCAATGTGACCCTGGACGAGGATGTCGGCATCTGGTTCAACGCAGTTCTTCGCGGCGACAACGAGGCAATCGTCATTGGCCCGGGCTCGAATGTCCAGGACGGCTGTGTCCTCCACACCGATCCGGGTTTCCCGATGACCATCGGCGGCAATGTCACAGTCGGGCATTCGGCTATTCTGCACGGCTGCACCATCGGCGAGGGCACCTTGATCGGCATGGGTGCTGTGGTGCTGAATGGGGCCAGGATCGGCAAGGGCTGTCTGATCGGCGCCAATGCCCTGATCACCGAGGGCAAGGAGATCACCGACTATTCCATGGCAGTCGGCCAACCCGCCAAGGTGGTCCGTCTGATCGACGAGGCGCTGGCGGCCGAGTTGCGCCGCGCGGCGGATGTCTACAAAAACCGCCAGCGGCAGTATCGCGGAAATCTGATTGAAATCTGAGCCTGCTCAGCCAGACCGGGACCGGCGCGCGGGACGTCTGCTCACACCGGAAACGCCCGTAGCGCCACTTGCCCGACCGCCTCGACCAACTCGATCCTCGCCCCCGCCGCCGTAGCCGCTAGGCCGACCAATGCGAATTCCACTATGCGCGAATCTGGCGCGGCACCTGGCTCGCCCGCCAGCCAG
Source organism: Thermohalobaculum sp. (assembly GCA_035527255.1). Classification (GTDB taxonomy): domain Bacteria; phylum Pseudomonadota; class Alphaproteobacteria; order Rhodobacterales; family Rhodobacteraceae; genus Thermohalobaculum. Next base: position 1,905 of record DATLAW010000201.1, read on the forward strand.
CGGCGCTGGTCGGCGGATGCGGCGGCCTTGCCGCCCTCGGCAATCACCGCTAACGGCAGCGGCTCGCTGGTTGGCAGGACCACCCGCAAAGTACCGCTCATCCCCAGCATGGCGCGGCCCGCCAGCGCCATCAGGCAGATCAGCCGCGCCACCGGCATGGGAATCGGCGATCCTTCGGGCGCAGTGCAGGCAAACTGCACCCTTGGTCCGGCCAATACATCCGCGACGCGCTCGCACAACGGACCGCGCGCCAGCGTAGTCTCCGGGTCGCCGACGGGGCCAAAGGCCAACCGGTGGAATTTCAACAAGGCCGCCGCGCGCCGGGCGCTTTGTGCGACCAGCGAAATTTCCGCAGCTGCGTCCGCCTGTCCGAGTTCGGCGATCAAGTCAGTGCCATTTGTCAAAGCGCCAACCGGGCCAACCAGATCGTGGCAGATACGCGCACAAACAATGCCGGCAAGGTCGGTCTGGTTCATCGCGGCTCTCCTGGTGTAATTTGTGGTTTCATTTTGACGGATCGGTTACATCCCGACCATGTCGAACGCATTCCTCGAAGTCGGCGCCATCGTGCGCCATCGGCTCGAACCGGACTGGGGCCTGGGCCAGATCCAGTCGATTATCGGCACCCACGTCACCGTCAATTTCGAACACCAGGGCAAAGTTGTCCTGCATGGCGATGATCCCCCGCTCGAGCTTGTCGCCCCAGACTACTCCTAGGCCGTGTGGACGGATTGACTCACCCTATCGATTGAGGATTCACGCGGCAAAGATTGTGTGATTCATGAATAGCCGACGAATAGGGGAGTGTCGGCTATGTCTACGAAGATGACGGATGCGGATTGGGAGATTG
>DATLAW010000202.1:0-7037 GCA_035527255.1 Thermohalobaculum sp.
GCATGTCGTGCTGGAGTTCCCCAGTGTGGCTTCGGCGCAAGCCTGGTACGGTTCACCGGCCTATGAACCGCTCAAAGAATTGCGCATGTCGAGGCTGACCGATGGCGGCAGCCTGGCAATTCTCCCCTCCTTTGCGCCACCGGGATGACGGGCGTCGCAGCAGATCGCGGTCGGAACTGACTGACAAGCGGCGGAAGACGAGCTTGGCGTTCAATGACCGTCCGGTGAGGATGCTCTGGCCCTGCGAGGCGGTTCCCGGTTATGCTGCCACGGCAGCGTAACTCCAGGGCATCAACTCGTCCAGCCTGGTGATCTTGTGATCGGCGATGCGGCTGAGAACAATCAAGTCGCAGCCAAGAGTCTCATTGACCGAATGCTACAAAGACTCTCGAGAACATAGATGGATTAGGTCCGGCGCTCAACGCCCGCTACTTGGTTGCCAATTTTTGGCGCGTACCTCTGCCTCGGAAACTTGGGCTTGAGTCATTAAACGTACCAAGCGTTCCCGATTCTTCGCGATCAACTCGCGCCCGTATTGATCGGAAGCAAACGCCGCCTCGACCCCGTTGCCGAGGCCGAGTTGTGGGCAACATTGTTCGCGACCGGCTGGGATTTTTTCGGGGACCTGAAGGACCTGGGTATCCATGACGATGAAGCCGCCCGCGCGGCTTTGCCGGAAGCCTGGGCGCGGCTCGGGCGGATATTTCTCGACCGCGATATGGGTGCGGGATTCAATTGCGGCACCATCGGGTCATCGGTGGTTCGAAAATTCGGGGAACCGTGACATGCCCGTAAAACTCCGCCGCTCCAAAGTCATCAAGCATCGCGTTACCCCCGAGGCCATCGCCGCATTCGAGGCCGGTGACCACCTGGCGCTTCACCGCGCGCTCAATCTTGGCCTGTGGCAGGTGTCCCCGCTCGACGTCGATGACGGCCCGTCGCCTTGGCCGCCGGGCACCGGTGGCGCAGACTCGTGGCCGCTGGCCTGCGAGCTTCAACGCGAATTGCAGGAGACGGCGCGAAAGAGTGGCACGCCCGAGGAATAGCTGACCTTACGCGCAAACGCGAATGCGAAATAATGCCTATTTGTAGTAGCGCACTAAATCTTCTCCAGCGATGTCTTCTCGATCTCGTAAATTCAATCGGAAGTTTCCATTTCGGGCGTAGATCTGTTTGTTGGAGTACCTTGCGACGAGAGTACTTGCTGTAGTCACTTGCGAAGGCGAGTATTCGCACGACTCCAGTCTGTCTTCGAAAATACCAATTAGTGACAGCGCAGGCGACAGTGGGAAAAACACCATCGTGTCGGGGAGACCATGCCCAGGCGAATAGACACCGCGGCTCTGTCCGTCCCGCCAGGTCAGAACAGCGGGATCGTCACTTGTTATGAAGTCGCTACCTTCAGGAGCTGAGAAAAAAGACCAATGCCTTTTTGCCAAACACGCGACGACCGGCTCCGTCATCTGAATCTCCAGACCAATTAAATACGTTCGGTCGATAACAATCTCGTACTCACCGCTCTCGTGGAGGTTATGTTGCTCTCCATTGGCTGCGAGCGTAACATTATTGACCGCCTTGTCGGACAGGACGAACCCTATGACCCAGATTGGAAGACTGAGCGAGAAGATCATGCTTGGCATTGCGATCGGCGCCTTTTGCGCCGCCGCCGTCGCCACAGGGGGATTCTGCGCCTTTTGACCAGACCACGAAACCACCAGCCTCAAACGCCCAGAAAACGGTCGGAAACCGCGCCGTCAAGCTTCCCCGGCGGGCCGTTCCAGACCGTGAGGCCGCGCTCCAGAATCACGCAATCATCGGCCAACGGCAACAGCTCCTTCAGCGTCTTGTCGACGATCAGGATCGCCTCGCCTTCGGCCTTCAGCCGCGCCAGCGCCGCCCAGATCTCGGCCCGGATGGTCGGCGCCAGCCCCTCGGTCGCCTCGTCGAGGATCAGCAGCTTCGGGTTAGTCATCAGCGCCCGGCCGATCGCCAGCATCTGCTGCTCGCCGCCCGACAGCGTCGCCGCCATCTGCCCGCCGCGCTCGGCCAGGCGCGGGAACAGCCGCTCCACCGCCGCCCGATCCCAGGGACCGGGGCGCTGGGTGGCGATCAGGTTCTCGGCCACGGTCAGGTTGGGAAAACAGCGCCGCCCCTCCGGCACCAAGCCCAGCCCCAGCCGCGCCACCCGGTGCGGCGCATACCCTGCCAGATCGCGGCCCTCGAAGGTGATGCGCCCGCGCACATGCGGAGTGAGGCGCAGGATCGAGCGGATCGTCGTCGTCTTGCCCATGCCGTTGCGGCCCATCAGTGCCACCACCTGGCCCGCCGCAACGGCAAGCTCGACGCCAAACAGCGCCTGTACCGGGCCGTAAAAGGTCTCGACCGCCTCCAGCCGCAACACCGCCTAGCCCTCCCCACCCAAATAAACCTCACGCACCACCGCACTGACGCGCACCGCCTCCGGCGGGCCGGTGAAGATCAGCCGCCCCTCGGCCAGCACGCTGATCCGGTCGGCCAGGGCAAACACCGCGTCCATATCATGCTCGATCAGCAGCATCGGCACGCTACCATGCATCGCCGCCAAAACCCGGGTCAGCGCCGTCGTGCCGCCAGCGCCCATCCCGGCCATCGGCTCATCCAGCAGCAGCACGCGTGGCTCCAGCGCAAAGGCCATCGCCAGCTCCAATTGGCGCCGCTCGCCATGGCTCAGCGCCGCCGCGGTCACTCCGGCACGCCCCTCCAGGTCGAACCGCGCCAAAACCTCATGCGCCGGATCCACCAGCCGCCTGTCGCGCATCACCGGCTTCAAGAACCCGAAACTAGAGGCGCGCCGCCCCTGCACCGCCAGCATCACATTGCGCAACGCCGAGAACTCCAGCGCCAGCGACGAGACCTGAAAGGTCCGCCCCAGCCCGCGCCGCGCCCGCCCGGCAACGCTCAGGCCGGTAATCTCGCGCCCACCCAGCCAGATCTCGCCCGCGTCTGGCGCCAACTGCCCGGCAATCTGGGCGATCAGGGTCGACTTGCCGGCCCCGTTCGGCCCGATCAATGCGTGGATCTCGCCCGCCTCCAGGGTCAGCGACACTCCATCGGTCGCCTTCAGCGCACCAAAGCTTTTGCATAACCCGCGCACCTCCAAAACCGGCTCAGCCATGTCTGGCACTCCCGGTCACCATGCCGACCAGCCCGCCGCGGGCGAAAAGCACCACGCCCAGCAAGATCAGCCCGAGCAGCAACTGCCAATGCTCGGTCAGCCCGCCCAGCACATGCTCGAGCAGCACATACAGCGCCGCCCCGGCGACCGGCCCGAACAGCCGCCCGACCCCGCCGAGGATGACAAAGACCATGATCTCGCCGGAGGTATGCCAACCCAGCATCGACGGGCTGACAAACCCGTTCAGGTCGGCAAACAAGGCGCCTGCCAGCCCGGTGATCATCGCCGAGATCACGAAGGCGGTCAGCTTCACCGGATATGGCTCGATCCCGACCGTCGCCAGCCGTTCCGGATTCATCCGCGCACACATCAGCGCCGCCCCGAACCGGGTCCCCATGATCCGCCAACTGAACGCCAACGCCAGCATCAGGCAGCCATAGCAGATCAGGAAAAAGCTCAACGGATCATAGGTGTCGAGACCAGGAAAGCCGTTTCGCACATAGATCGACAGCCCATCCTCGCCGCCATAGGCCGGCCAGGAAATGGCGAAATAATAGATCATCTGGGCGAAGGCCAAGGTGATCATGATGAAATAGACCCCGGAGGTGCGCAGGCTGATCGCCCCGATCGCCACCGCCACCAGCCCGGCCACCAGCATCGCCGCCGCCCAAATCGGCGGCATCACGTTGCTGCCCATGACCTCCAGCGGCCACGAGACAACGGCTGCGCCATTGAACGCCGCCTGAGCCGAGATCCCCGCCACATAGCCGCCAATGCCAAAGAACGCCGCGTGGCCAAAGCTGATCATGCCGCCCTGGCCCAGCGCCAGGTTCAGCCCGACCCCGGCCAGTGCCAGGATCGCCACCCGGCTGGCCAAATTGGCGTAATAGGGCTCACCCAGCCCCAATGCCGTCAGCGGCGCCACCAGCAGCAAACCCGCCAGCGCCGCGTTCAGAACCGTCTCAGCGCCCACCCTAGACATTGGCCGGGAATAATCCCCTGGGCCTGACCGCCAGGATCGCCGCCATCATCAGATAGATCAGCATCGACGACAGCGACGAGCCGATCGAGGTCGCCGACGCGGGATCAGTGACCAACCCGAACAGCACCGGCAGGAAAATCCGCCCCATGGTATCGACCACCCCGACCAGCACCGCACCGACCAGCGCCCCCCGGATCGAGCCGATACCGCCGATCACGATGGTGACGAAGGCCAGGATCAGCACCGGCTCGCCCATGCCGATCTGCACCGATTGCAGCACGCCCACCATCGCCCCAGCCAACCCGGCCAGACCAGCGCCGAGCGCGAACACCAGGGTATAGAGCCGGGCGATATCGACCCCCAGCGCCGCGATCATCTCGCGGTCGCTCTCCCCGGCGCGGATGCGCATGCCCAGCCGGGTGCGCCGGATCAGCCAGAACAGCCCCGCCGCCACCGCCAGCCCGGCGGCAATGATCGCCAGCCGGAAAACCGGATAAGTGGCGCCGCCCGGCAGGCTGACATGGCCGCGCAGCGCGTCCGGCATATCCAGCCACAACGGCTGCGCCCCGAAGACCATCCGCGCGCCCTCGGAGAAGATCAGGATCAGCGCGAAGGTCGCCAGCACCTGATCCAGATGATCGCGCCCATAAAGCCGCCGCATCACCCCGATCTCGACCACTGCCCCCAGCGCCGCCGCCGCCAGCACCCCGGCCACCAGCCCGACCCAGAACGACCCCACTATCCCCGCCACCGTGGCGCAGACGAAAGCCCCCGCCATATACAGCGAGCCATGGGCCAGATTGATCAGCCCCATCACCCCGAACACCAGCGTCAGCCCGGCCGCCATCAGAAACAGCATGACGCCGAACTGCAGTCCGTTCAGCAGCTGCTCGATCAGGAGGGCGAGAGTCATCGAAGGGTTCCGGTGCTGGTCAGAAAATGCAATGCCCCGGACTTGATCCGGGGCCTCGCGCTGCTGCGCTCGGCGGGTTGAGACCCCGGATCAAGTCCGGGGCATCAGGCCTGCTCACATCTTGCATTCAGCCGCGTAAGCGTCCTGGTAGTTCTCCTCCGCCACCCCCACCAGCTTGTTGGTCGGCTTGCCGTCCCCGGCGACGACCTCGCGCACATAGATGTTCTGGATCGGGTGGTGGTTCGGCCCGAACTTGAACGCCCCGCGCACACTGGCGAAATTCGCCGCCTCCAATGCCGCGCGGAAGGCGTCTGCGTCGGCGGGCTGGGCCTTGTCCAGCGCCGAAAAGATCAGGTTCGCGGTGTCGAACCCCTGGCTCGCATAAAGCGTCGGGGTCCGGCCATAGGCTGCCCGGAAGCTCTCAACGAAGGCCGCATTGGCCGCGTTGTCGAGGTCATAGGCCCATTGCGAGGTGTTTTTCACCCCCAGCGCCGCATCGCCAACCGCGCCGAGGATGATCTCGTCGAACGAGAACGCCGGGCCGTAGACCGGCAGGCTCACACCCGCCGCCGCATATTGCTTCATGAAGGCAATGCCCATGCCGCCGGGCAGGAAGAAAAACACCGAGTCGGCGTCCGAAGCCCGGACCTGCGCGATCTCGGCGGCATAATCGTCCTGCCCCAGCTTGGTGTAGATCTCACCCGCGACGGTGTCGCCGAACTGGCTCTTGAACCCGGTCAGCGCATCGGTGCCCGCCGGATAGTTCGGCGCCAGGATGAACGGCTTGGCCAGCCCTGCCGTCTTCATGTAACCACCCATCGCCGCGTGCAGGTCGTTGTTCTGCCAGGCGACGTTGAAATAGTTCTTGTTGCAGCCGGCACCGGCCAGCGCCGATGGCCCGGCGTTGGGCGACAGGTAGAACACCCCCTGCGCCACCGTCGGCGGCACCACCGCCATCGCCAGGTTCGACCAGATGATCCCGGTCATGATGTCGACTTTGTCCTTCTGGATCATCTCGTCCGACAGCTGCTTGGCCAGGTCCGGCTTGCGCGCGTCATCCTTGACGATCAGCGCCACATCGGTCCGCCCCGACTGCTTCAGCGCCAACTCGAACCCGTCGCGCACGTCGATGCCCAGATGCGAGCCGCCGCCCGACAGCGTGGTGATCATGCCGATCTTCGTTTCAGCCGAGGCCGCCCCGACCGCGGCAATCGCGGCGGCCAACAGCGCGCCTCCCAGAACTTTCTTCATCTTATGGTCCCTCCCAGGGTTGGTTTTTAATCTTTCGACTGTGACTTGAACGCGACTCGGCACATTTTTCCACCCCTACCAGCAACGAAGGCCGAGAAAAAACCGCCAGACCGGGTCTAGGCTGCCAAAATGGACTGGGACGACGCCTATAACAACCGCGATCACATCCCCGGATCGGCGGATTTCCCGCCCCGCTGGGCGGCCGAGGCTGCGGCATTGCGCGATCACCAGTCTGCGGCTGGCCGCGCCCAGTTGGACATCGCCTATGGCACCACGGCGCGCGAGCGCTTCGATCTGTTCCTGCCCGAGGGCATGGCCCAGGGCCTGGTGGTCTTCGTCCATGGCGGCTACGCCGGATCGACAGAATCCGTCGAATGTGCCGTCATCGTCAGATCGTAGTAGATCCTATGAAGAGGGTTGGCGCTGAATGGCGTAGTGACACGCCATAGGTGGACAGGCCTCCAAAAATGTGTACCCCCCTTATTGTGTCTGAGCGTCAGGCCTGGACGCGAGGCCGCCTCGGCGATAGCCTCCGCATCCGCCATGTCGTTCTTTTGCCGTTTCACGAATGGCTTCACATAGATCGGCGGAATCAGCTTCACATCATGGCCAAGCTCGCCGATCGCGCGCGCCCAGTAATGCGCACTGGCGCAAGCTTCCATCGCCACCGTGCAAATTGGCTGAGCCGCGAAAAACGCGAGAACCTTGATCCGCGCCAGCTTGACCCGAAACGCGAC
>DATLAW010000203.1:0-7962 GCA_035527255.1 Thermohalobaculum sp.
ATTCGATCAGCTCATGAACGCCATCGGTGACATTTGTAATCTGTTCACTGCTCAAGAGTGCTGGAATTACCTGAAGGCGGCCGGTTATGCTCCAACGTAATCTCGAAGTGCTTTAAATTGGGCGAACTAATGAGTGCCATGGATGCGCTTAAAGCAATCGCGCATCCAATCCCTATCATCCCGCAAATTCCGGCGGGAGCCATCGTAGCCTCTGAAAGAGAGTGCAAATCACTTGACGGCGGTTGGTCGACATATACGCCAGCAACTGCGCGGGTAATTGTTGGCGCAGGCACCGAATTTCATCCAAAGCATCAGGAATGGTTCATGCGTTTACCAACCGGAGGCGTAACACCGCGCGAGCTAGATGCCTATGCGGCGGAGAGCGGTGGGGGTGAGTTGGAGGTAACGCTGACCGAGGCGCAGATGCCCATCCACAATCACAGTTCAGGATCATATAATCTCCTCTTGACCCGTGATGGCAAGGAAACGGCGGAACATGTCACAGGTCCAGCACAGTGGCCCAATGTTCGCAGGGGTGAAGTAATAGCGAATACCGGCGGCGGCAATTCCCGCCCCAACATGCCCCCCTACATCGCCCTCTATTTCTGCAAGAAGGACTAACCCTCACAACCCCCAGATCCGCGGCTCGGCGAACTCCAGCGAGTTTCCTGCCGGGTCGCGGAAATAGATCGAGCGGCCGCCCCGGGGCCACTCGAAGGCGCTCTCGACCTCGATACGGTGGGCGGCCAGGTGCTCGATCCAACCGTCGATCTCAGTTGCGGTTGCGGCGAAGCACAGATGCCCCGGCCCAATGGCCCCATGCGGCGGGACCGGCAGTTTGTCCGGCGGCGGGGTTTTGGCAGTGGCAGCGGGGTTGAACAGCAGCAGCACCTGGCCTTGCGTGCGGAAGAACACATGCCGTCCCGGCGCTTCGGCGAAGCGCTCCAGGCCCAGAACGTGCTCATAGAAATCAGCCGTTTCGGTCAGGTTCTCGGCGTAGAGTGCGGTCTCGAGTATGCGCATCCTGGCACCTCCACGGGCGGTCCGCACAGCGCCAACGCGAGACCGCGCTTTGTGCGATTTCGTGTGTCGCGACGGGATGGCGGGGATGGCGGGGTGAACCCCGCCCTACCGGATCGTAGGGCGGGATTTATCCTGCCGCCACGCCCAAATTATAGCCGCCTCAATACCGGTAATGTTCCGGCTTGAACGGGCCGGTTTTCGGCACGCCGATATAGGCTGCCTGTTCCGGGCTAAGCTCGGTCAGGGTCACGCCCAGTTTGGCCAGATGCAGGCGGGCCACCTTTTCGTCCAGGTGCTTGGGCAGCACGTAGACCTTGTTGTCGTACTCGCCCTGCTTGGTGAACAGCTCGATCTGCGCCAGCACCTGATTGGTGAAGCTGGCCGACATGACAAAGCTCGGGTGCCCGGTGGCGTTGCCGAGGTTCAGCAGCCGCCCCTCGCTCAGCAGGATCATCCGCTTGCCGTCGGGGAATTCGATCATATCGACCTGCGGCTTGACGTTGGTCCATTTGAAGTTCTTCAGCGCGGCAATCTGAATCTCGTTGTCGAAATGGCCAATGTTGCCGACGATCGCCATGTCTTTCAGCTTGCGCATGTCGTCGAGGCAAACCACGTCCTTGTTGCCGGTGGTGGTAATGACGATATCGGCGCGTGGTGCGGCCTCGGCAAGCGTCACAACCTCAAAGCCGTCCATTGCCGCCTGCAGCGCGCAGATCGGGTCAACCTCTGTTACCAGCACCCGCGCACCAGCGCCGCGCAACGACGCCGACGAGCCTTTGCCGACATCGCCGTAGCCGCAGACGATGGCGACCTTGCCGGCCATCATCACATCAGTGCCGCGCCGGATACCGTCGACCAGGCTCTCCTTGCAGCCATATTTGTTGTCGAATTTCGACTTGGTCACCGAGTCGTTGACGTTGATCGCCGGGAACGGCAGCAGGCCCTTCTCGACCAGCTGATACAGCCGGTTGACGCCGGTGGTGGTCTCCTCGGTGACGCCCTTGATCGCGTCGCGCTGGCGGGTGAAGAAGCCAGGGCTGGCGGCCAGACGTTTTTTTATCTGGGCGAAGAGATATTCCTCCTCCTCCGAGTCTGGCGTCTCAATCAGGCCAGTCTCACCGGCCTCGACCCGCGCACCGATCAGGATGTACATGGTGGCGTCGCCGCCATCGTCCAGGATCATGTTGGTGGCGCCGCCATCGGCCCACTGGAAGATCCGGTCGGAATAGTCCCAGTATTCCTCCAGCGTTTCGCCCTTGATTGCGAACACCGGCACGCCTGAGGCGGCGATGGCCGACGCCGCGTGGTCCTGGGTCGAGAAGATGTTGCACGAGGCCCAGCGGACCTCGGCTCCCAGTGCCGTCAGCGTCTCAATCAGCACCGCGGTCTGGATTGTCATATGCAGGGATCCAGAGATCCGCGCGCCCTTCAGCGGCTTGGTCGTGCCAAACTCCTCGCGGCAAGCCATCAGGCCTGGCATCTCGGTCTCAGCGATATTGATTTCCTTGCGGCCGTAATCGGCCAGGCCAAGGTCTCTCACCACGTAGTCGCTCATGCTCTGCTCCCTTGAAGGCGCAGCGTGGCGCCGGAAATTGGAAATGTCGGAGCGCCACATAGCACCGTCAGGCTTTCTCGACAATGAAGAGATCGCCGATTAGACAGAACGATCGTCGAGCCCTGGAGTTTTCAAGTGAAAATCATGGTACGCCAAGCCGCCCGGTTACTTTCCCCTGGCTTACTTTCCCCGGGCACTGCCGCCGGGCCGGGCCGACCTGCTTTGCACCGATGGGGCGTAGTCCCGCTTCGATGGCGGCGCGCCGGGCCGTGGCGGTTTGTTGGTTTGAAATTGAGCGCCCGCGTCTTTCGGCTTCGCGGTCTTTCCCGCAGCCGGTTTTCGACCTGCCGATTTTCCGCCCTTGGCCATGAGACTCTCCTCGTAAAAGCCCGAGGATATACCGCAATTGGATATGGTTCCAGCGCATTGATTATCCGGTGGAGGCGGTCGCGATGAAAGGCAAGCGGGCATGGCAGCGGATGCTTTCGGGGCGCAGGCTCGACCTGCTGCACCCGGCGCCGCTGGATATCGAGATCGAGGATATCGCCCACGGCCTTGCCCGGGTCGCGCGCTGGAACGGCCAGACCGTTGGTGACCATCCCTATTCGGTGGCCGAACACTCGCTGCTGGTCGAGTTGATCCTGCGCCGATTGAACCCCAAGGCCGGGCCGGTCGAGCGGCTGGTGGCGTTGCTGCACGACGCGCCCGAATACGTCATCGGCGACATGATCTCGCCCTTCAAGGCGGCGATCGGCCTCGACTTCAAGGATTTCGAGCATCGACTGACCTCGGCCGTGCATATTCGCTTTGGCTTGCCGGCGGCGACCCCGCCAGCGCTCGAAAAACTGGTCAAGCGGGCCGATCGCTATAGCGCCTGGTTCGAGGCGACCCAGCTTGCCGGGTTCAGCGAGGCGGAGGCGGCAAAATACTTCCCCAGGCCGCGTTTCGCGGGCGCCGAGGCAATCACCCTGAAGCCGCAATCGACCAATGCGGTGAAACGTGCCTTCCTGGCCAAGTTCCGCCAGCTTTACCTGCAGGTACGGTGATGACCCGACCAGTCAAAGTCGAACTGTCGGCGGTGATCGTCACCCTCGAGATCGAGGCCGGGCAGGCCCGCCCGATGGTGCTGACCCCGCAGGGCACGCAGGGCCGCGACCTGCCGACCGCCGCCTTCGACCCCGACCGCGACCGTACCTTGCATCAGGCATTGGGCGTTTGGGTTGAGGAGCGCACCGGGCTGCGGCTCGACTATATCGAACAGCTTTATACCTTTGGCGACCCGCGCCGGTCGGCCGCCCGCGATGGAACGGAACCGCACACCGTCTCGATCGGTTATCTGGCGCTGACCCGCCCAGAAGTGCCAGGTGTGGGGGCGGCACTGGCCGCCAGCAACTGGACCTCGTGGGGCTTCTGGTTCCCATGGGAGGATCGCCGCAACGGACCACCGGCGATCCTCAACGAGGTCATCCTGCCCCGGCTGACCGAATGGGCGCGCGGGTCCGCCGAGCGGCGTGAACGGTTAGAGCTATTGCTCGGCACCGGCGGCGCCGCCTGGCGCGATGAGTTGACGCTTGAGCGCTATGAGCTCCTGTACAGTGCCGGTCTGGTGCACGAGGCCTGGCGCGACCGGGGCGAGGCCCCGCCATCTGACCTGCCGACGCTGGGCGCAACTGGCCGGCGCGATCACCGCCGCATCCTCGCCACCGGCATTGGCCGTCTGCGCGGCAAGCTGAAATACCGGCCCGTCCTGTTCGAGTTGATGGGCGAGACCTTCACCCTGACCGAGCTGCAACGCGCCGCCGAGGCAGTCTCCGGCGTGGCGCTGCACAAGCAGAACTTCCGCCGCATGGTCGAGCGCTCCGGCGTGGTCGAGCTGACCGGTGCAGTCTCAACCCGGCTCGGCGGCCGCCCGGCGGCGGAATACCGCTTCGGCGCCGAAGCAATCTGGGAACGCCGCGCCGCGGCGGTTCGGTTTGGTGGGGCGAGGCGGGGCGGTTAGGTGGTGTGCTGGTGACTGAGGTTTTGATCTCGGAAGGCATTCCGATGGCGGCCTTATGGCGGAGCAGACTCCATGACACATCAATCACGAACGGCGGCTGCCCGCCCAAGAGCCGCAAACTACGTGAGTTTTTCAACGGAATTGGCATTCAGCCGACCTTGTACTTCGCGATTGCGTCGGCGCGAACGTCGGTGCCAGCGCCCGGTTCCCTGGGGACCAGCGTGTGGCCCCGTTCGATGCGTACTGGACGCTCGAAGACTGGTTCCAGCCATGGAATATGCTCGAGCATAGCAGACCTTTGCGCCTGAAGATCGGGTTTCCAGCAGATCGCCGACTTGATTATGAGGTGCCGTGAGCGCGCGCATTTGACCGGACTCGCACGAACGACGGAATCCTGTCGTTGACCCACGGAAGGCGGCCACACTCAGTTTATGAGGTTCTCGATGGCACCAGAAAGCCGACATTGCCCCGAGGGGAACCGATCGGCGCGACTCTCTGAAAAATGCCCTCGCAACGAGCGCGTACTTTGGCGGCAGGAAGACATAGCGAGAATGGCGGGTATCGTCGAGGCGATTATCACCGGTCGCCAGCCTGTAAGCCTGACTGACCTGCCCGTGATTTTTTCCGCCACGCGGAGCTAGAGTCCGACCCAAAAGGAAGGGACGGACGATGAAGCGAGCGCGATATACTGAAGAGCAGATCATTAGCATTTTGCAGGAGCATGATGCCGGTGCAAAGTGTGCCGATCTGTGCCGCAAGCACGGCATGTCGGCAGGCACACTCTACGCATGGAAGAGCAAGTTCGGCGGCATGACGGTGTCGGACGCGAAGCGGCTGAAGGTTCTGGAAGACGAGAATGCCAAGCTGAAGAAGCTGCTTGCCGAGCAGATGCTGGATGCAGCGGCGCTGAAAGAACTGCTGGCAAAAAATGGTAGGGCCCGCCGCCAGGCGCGAGGCTGTCGCGCATCTGCGGGCCGGGTCTGGTCTGTCGGAGCGGCGGGCCTGCCGGATTGTCGGTGCGGATCGCAAGATGATCCGCTAACAGTCGCGGCGCCCGCCTGACACGGCGCTGCGGGCGCGCCTGCGCGACCTGGCCGTTGAGCAGCGCCGGTTCGGCTATCGCCGCCTGTTCGTCTTGCTGCGGCGTGAGGGCGAGCCCTCGGGGTTCAACCGGATCTACCGGCTGTATCGCGAGGAAGAGTTGACGGTGCACAATCGCCACGCCCGACGCAAGGCCGTGTGCTATCAACGCGAGACGCTGTTGCGCGGTGACGATGCCCCACTGTTTCCCAAGACCGAGAATGGCCTCGGTGAGACAGGCTTGTTTCAGCCCATGGGCCTGTCGCGCGGGTTCTGGGCCACCGCATCATCGGTGCGTAGCATCGTGCGGGAGGCATTTGAGTCCGCCAGGCTGCAGAATTTTGGCTCGCATGCCTTCCGGCATATGCTGGTTCGTGGCGCTGAGCGAAACGCAAAGACCGTCGAAGAGTTTCGGGCAATGTCCCAGAACCTCGGTCATGCCAGTATGCTCACCACGCTGGGCAGCTACGGCGATCTGTCGAAAGCTCGCCAACGCGCGCTGATCCGGGGTGAGGTGTAAATAGCTGATTCTGACACTGATTCATCCGCCGCTGTTCGCTCCAAGTCAACGCATAGAGTGGGAATGAATGTGGGAACGAATCTTACAATCCAATTAAAATTTCATATAAAACAATCGTATAGCTCAATGTGATCAAAAGTTGGGAACGACAGGTTTCATGCATTTAGACTTATGTGTTGATGTCCTCTCTGATGTGAAGTTCTTGTTGAGTCGTATGGAGACATGATCGGTACGGTTTGAACCAAGTTTGATCTCGGCAATGCCCGCGGTTGCCATCTGAGAAAACTACAGAAGTTTCGGGTCCCGTCTCAACCACTTGGCCAGCGGTGCGATTGTAAGCCCCTGCACGACAATCGAGAACAGTACCGCGGTAAATGTCGCGGTGAGGATCAGGGATTTCCAGTCGCTGTCCGGCAGGCTGAGGGCGAGGGCCACCGAGATGCCGCCCTTGAGCCCACCCCAGGTCATGATTGGCACCACCCCCCGCGAATACTCCCGAAACGGCTTGAGCAAGATCACCGGCACCGCGACGGCGACGAGGCGTCCAGTCAGAGCCAGGCCAATTGCAGCGGCTCCTGCAGAAAGCGCATCCACGTTAAAGGTGACGACGAAGACCTCGACACCGATTAGAAGAAAAAGCACCGCATTGAGAATCTCGTCGATCACAGTCCAGAATCCACTCAGATATTTGTGGGTCTCTTCAGACATGCCGTATTTCACGCCGACATCGCCGATAAACAACCCCGCGACCACGGCCATGATCGGGCCGGAAACATGCAGTGCCACCGCAAGCTCATATCCGCCCAGGGCCAGCCCAAGCGAGAGCAGAACCTCCAGCGGGTAGTCATCGATCCGGCGCATCGCCTGGAACACCAACCAACCAAGGATTCCGCCAAGGAGCGCACCGCCGAGTGCTTCCCGCACAAGGAAGAGCGCGATGTCGCCGGCGTCCGCAGGGGCATGATTGTTAACGGGGGGGAAGGCGAGACCGACCAGTACCAGAAACACCACGTAGCCAACGCCATCGTTGAACAGGGATTCCCCCGCAATCTTGGCCTCCAGCGAAATAGGCAATTTCGCTACGCGCAGAACGCCGAGCACGGCCACCGGGTCGGTCGGCGAGATAAGTGCACCAAAGACAAGTGCGACCAGCAATGGCATACCCGTGACCCAGTGGAAACCAATGCCGACTACCCCGGTCGATAGCACCACGCCAAACGTCGCCATCAGCGCAATGGTCCAAGCCTGTCGGCGCAGGTCCTCGATGCGGACGTGCAGGGCGCCAGCGAATAGGAGGAGCCCGAGCATTCCCTCGAGTAGCGTCCTGGAAAACTCGGCGTCGGCCACGAAACCACGCATCTCGTAGGCAATTTTCAGTTCCGGAAAGACCGCGTCAACGCCAAGGACACAGAGTGACGCGAAGAAGGCAACGATCAAAATGCCGATGGCCGAGGGCAGTCGGAAAAAGATGTGGTTAATGGCTCCAAATGCCCCGGCGAAGACAATCAGAAGCGCAGCGATCTGGAGAGCGTTCATCGAGACCTACGGATGTTAGATTGCGAGCTTACCTTGTCTACATGGGTTGGGCAGATAGTGAAACTTGCGCGAGGTACATCACCGACAGGTCCCAACGATCCGCGATCAAGCCGGTAGTCGTGCTTGCGTCAAGTTTACTCGTTTTGCCTTCCTCGCACGAGCGTCCGAGTTCGGCCGCAGTGGCGCGTCAGCATGGCCTCAACGCGAACATGGTGTTCCTCTGGCGCGGCGACCCACGGTTCGGTCCTG
>DATLAW010000204.1:0-5170 GCA_035527255.1 Thermohalobaculum sp.
CATTTCTTGGTGTGTTCATATTAATTGTCGGGCTCATGGGATTGCTCATTGTAAGAGTAACCCATGAAAAGATCAGATGTATCGAAAAAAAATCTGTAGAAATTTTGACCGAAATAGCAACCACGGATTCGTCCTCTATTATCCCCAGAATTGAACGATATGAAGTGAGGGGAAAAAACTTGGGGATACCCCACTCTTTCAAAAGCTAAACCAATTAAATGGATTGCATCAGATACTTTTTCTTTTGGTTATGGCTTTGGGGGTTTATTTGGTGGTTGTTGCCTTATGTTTACCTGTGCCTGCTGACTAAACAACGGGAGGCTTCTATTTACCTTCGATCTCGACCCCTGTGAAGCTGTTAAGCCACTGATATCGCGTGGGTCTTGGTGCTGCGCTTCTGGGTTCTTAGAAGTGTCCAACGGTTTTACAAGTCGGTTTATGTGGGTGACATCCCAAAATGTCTCCTCTGCATCAAACCCGGCCCTTCGCCGGGCGCATTACGGATGGCGGTTGTGGACCTGTCGGCGGACACTGCGACGCGCAACAACACATTGTAAGTCCATGACCTAGACCTCGACGCGCACCACCGACAGCAACAGCGTCACCCCCAGCGTGGCGAAGAACACCCCCACTGCGGCGTTGATCCAGCGGCCGATGCGGGCGTAGGCTTGGGCGGCCCGGCGGGTCGAGAAGGCCAGCGCGTAGGCGAGGTGGCCGAGGGCGGCGACGGCGGCGGCGCCCAGGACCATCGCCGCGATCGCGCCCGGCCCGGCGCTGCCGGCCGGGAAGATCGTGACCAGCACCAGCCAGGTGGTCAGCGCCTTGGGGTTGGTCGCCAGGATGCCCAAGGTGATGGCGAAGGCCTCGCGCGGGGTCACCACCCGGTTCTGGCCGATGGTGTCGGACCAGAACCAGGCCCGGCGCAGATAGCGGATGGCGAACCAGATCAGCAGGCAACCGCCCAGAACTGTCAGCCCGGCCTCGAGGGCCGGAACGCGCCGGAACAGCACCGCCGCGCCCAGTATCGCCGCCGAGGCCCACAGCAGCACCCCCAGCGCCACCGCCGGCACCACCGCCAGCGCCGCGCGGCGGCCCGAGCCGAGGGCGATGGCGATGGTGTTGAAGACATTCGGCCCCGGCGACAGCACGTTGGCCGCGAACACCGCCAGGGCGGTGACGATCTCGGCCCAGGGGGTAGCGGCGGCGGCGCTCATCCCGGGCGCACCTGTCCCTGAGTCACTGGGGCGGGATCACCGTCGCCTGCATCGCGGGGGTCTCCGAGAATTTGGCGAACCAGGCGGCGAGCTTCGGGCGGCTGTCGCGCCAGCCGAGATCGGCGAAGCGGAAGTCCATGTAGCCGAGCGTGCAGGCGGCAGCGATCTGCGCCGCGTTGACCGGGCCGGACAGGACCAGATCGGTCTGCTCCAGCACATCCAGCCCGCGATTGATCTTGCCGACCTGGCCATCGACCCAGGGCTGGTAGCGCAGGTTTTCGGGCCGCAGCCGCCACTCATAGGTTGCCAGCAGCCCGGCATCGGTGATGCCGTCGGCCAGCGCCTCGACGGTCAGCACCGGATATAGCGCGTCCCCCTTGGGATAAAGCCCGCCCCCCGTCGCAGAATGGGCGCGGCTGTCGAGATAGTTGCAGATCACCCGGCTGTCGAAGATGGCCGCGCCCTGATCGGTGATCAGGCAGGGGATCTTGCCCAGCGGATTGACGCCGATGGTGCCGTCATGCGGCTCCATCGGGGTGCCCGAGCCGTCGATCAGTTCGACATCGCCCAGCTGCCCGGTCAGGTGCAACGTGACCATGACCTTGCGCACATAGGGCGATGTCGGTGAGTGGTAAAGTTTCATGCTTCCCTCTTTCCATTGTCTCCAGCCGCTTCGACTGGGGTTTCATTCGTCTGTTCATTTGTCTGGTCATTCGGGGTGTCGATGGTGTGCCGCCGGAACAGCCTGGCAACTGTCATCGAGGTGCGGGGCACCATTGTGTAGGGCGCGCTCGGCTTAGGCGCCTTGCGCTTGGTCATGCGATATAGCGCGAACAGGATCAGCGCGAAATGGGCGGCGGCGATGAACAGGAACAGCGCCGCCGGGCCATAATTCGCGATCAGCCACGATGCGGCGAGCGGACTGGCGATTGCCCCGATTGAATAGAAGAAGATCAGCGCCGCGTTCAGCTCGACCACGAAGTCCTTTTCGGCAAAGTCGTTGGCATAGGCCGCCGAGACCGAATAGATCGGGTATGAGGTCATGCCGAACATCATAGCGCCAAGGAAGATCACCGTCGTGTTGCCGGGGCCGGTCAGGTAGGCGACCGTCAGGCAACTGATGATCGCCGCAGCCGACAGCCCCACCAGCACGTTGCGCCGGTCGTGCTTGTCGGCGATCCAGCCAACCGGAAACTGCGCCACCGCGCCGCCAACGACGCCTGCGGTCAGGAACAGCGCCACTTGGGACTGGCTCAGCTCGTTGGCGATGCCGAAGACCGGCCCGACCATGCGAAAGCTGGCCCCGGTGATCCCGGCGACGATGATTCCGGCGCAGGCGGTGGGCGACAGCAGCGCCGCCTTGATCGGCCGCAGCCGGGGCGCCTTCGGGGTCGGCGGCGGATCGCGTTTGGTCAGCGACAGCGGCAGCAGGCACAGGCAACAAAACACCGCGACGATGTTGTAGGAAACATAAGACGCCGGATCGAGCACCGCGATCAGGCCCTGCGCCAGGATCGAGCCGCTCATGTCGACAACCCGGAAGACGCCGAAGACCCGGCCCCGGGTCTTGGTCTCGATTTTCGCCTGCAGCCAGCTCTCGATCACCGTATAGGCCGAGGCGACGGCGACTCCGGTCAAGAGCCGCAGCGCCGCCCATTCGTATGGTCCGTCGAACACCGGGTGCAGCAGGGCGCCAATCGCACCGATGGCAGCGGCGGCGGCAAAGGCCCGCGAATGACCGACCGAGCCGATATAGCGGGGCGCCAGATAGCAGCCGAGAAAGAAGCCGAGGAAATGGGATGAGCCCAGCAGACCGATTTGCTGGGTCGAGAAGCCGCGCGCCGACCCCGCCAGCGCATCGAGCGGCCCCAGCGTGCCGGAGCCCAGCTGGACCAGCAGGACCGATATGAACAGGGCGGCAAAGGATATCAGGGTGCGCATGGTTTATTCTTGTTAATTAGGCCGGTTTATCGAGGATGCCCGGCAGGCCACCGTTTCTCAGATATTTCCCGGTGCGGGAGCAACACCTAATCGAGCAGGGCGAATGGCGGTGTCTCAGTTTGAATTTCGGCTATATGGACTTTGTGGACAATGTCCCAATGACTGCTTTAGGAACACTGCTGACATTACGTTGTCAGCAGTTGCATGGTAACACTCTCCAATCGAGGTATTCGCAAAGTGGCTATGCTTAAATATGAGACATCATACCCACACGCAAAATCCGTTACTGGGAATCGGTCTGGTCCTCGCTTCTACAGTAGCATTCAGCCTGTCGGGTGTGCTGACCAAGGCGATAGAAAGTGATACTTGGACAGTCGCCTGCTGGCGCGGGTTGCTATGGTCGTGCGCAGTTGCGCGCCGATGCCGTCGCAGGGCTGACTGTGGCCATCGTGGCACTGCCGCTGTCGATGGCGATTGCTTGGATGCAGCCCATACCGCCACGATCTATCCGCAACCGCACGACATTCCTATGCAGGTCATCGTGACCGCGAGCGGAATCTTCAAACTGGAGCCTGACTGATGGCCACCACGGGCGAAAAGATGCGGGCCTGGACTGGCCCGGCCATTCTCAGCTTCGGCTTCCGCCCGTTCTTTTTGCTCGGAGCACTATGGGCGGCTTTGGCGATGGCGCTTTGGGTGACGATGCTGACCGGTCGCGACATCCTGCCAACCGCTTTCGATCCGGTCTCGTGGCACGCGCACGCGTTTCTGTTCGGCTATCTTGGCGCGGTGCTGGCAGGGTTTTTACTGACGGCGGTGCCGAACTGGACCGGACGGCTGCCCATCGTCGGTTGGCCACTGGCGGGGCTGGTAGCGCTCTGGCTGTCCGGGCGTGCGGCGGTGGCGGTATCGGCATTTTTGCCATGGGAACTGGTTGTGGCAGTCGATCTGGCTTTTCCACTGGCGCTTGTCGCCGTATTGGCGCGCGAGATCGTGGCGGGGCGCAACTGGAAGAACCTCGCCATTTTGGGACTGGTGCTTGGGTTCACCCTGGCCAATGCGTTTTTTCATTTGGAAGCGGCGCGCGGCGGCTATCCCGCGGGAGGGCTCGGTCTGCGTGTCGGGCTTGCGGTGGCGGTGCTGCTGATTTCGCTGATCGGTGGGCGCATCGTGCCGAGTTTCACCCGCAACTGGCTGGCGCAGCGCAAAAACCCGGCACTGCCGAAACCCTTTGCCCGTGGCGACGCAGTGGTTTTGGCGCTGACACTGGCGGCGCTGACTATCTGGGTCATCTGGCCCGATCACACAGCCACGGCCGCCGCCTGCGCGCTGACCGCTGTGGCGCATGGCTGGCGGTTGTCGCGCTGGTCGGGGCATCGCACTGGGGCCGAGGCGTTGGTCTGGGTGCTGCATGTCGGATACGCTTTCGTGCCGCTGGGATTTCTGGCGGTGGCGGTGGGACAGGTGATGCCCAGCATGGCACCGGCGGCGCAGCATGTCTGGATGGCGGGCGCGGTGGGGCTGATGACCCTTGCGGTGATGACCCGCGCCAGCCTTGGTCACGTCGGGAAACCCCTGCAGGCCAGCCGCCTGATCACGGCGCTTTACCTGTCGCTGATCGTATCGGTTTTGGCTCGCTTTGCCGCGGGAGCCTTTCAGGATCAAATCTGGCTTTTGCATCTGGCTGCTCTGGCCTGGATTGCAGCGTTCGGCGGATTTGCAGTGCTCTACTGGCCGATTCTGGCCCACCCGCACAGCGATTGACCTAGGCCGAGCGACGCCACAAGGGCGCGCGGCTGAGATGCGAATAGTCGGGCGCGGTAGTTTTGCCAGCGTAGTACCCAGAAGCGGCCATTGGCTGCACTGCGCAATACAGTCTACGTACTAATGAGACCAAGGCGCGTGCGTATGCCCCATCAAGGCCACGGCCCACGAGCCGATCAAACAGGCCGGATACATATGAGCGACTTCCGCTATCCAGTGCATACCCGCTTGCGAACAGCAGCCGGTCCATA
>DATLAW010000205.1:0-6828 GCA_035527255.1 Thermohalobaculum sp.
GAGACAGGTATTCGGATTAAGTTTCTGATAATGCGCGATTATTGATGCGAGTTGAGACAAGCTGAAATGGTTATGTGGCGGAAGGGGTGGGATTCGAACCCACGGAACCTCTCGGTTCAACGGTTTTCAAGACCGTCGCAATCGACCACTCTGCCACCCTTCCGACCGAGACACACATAATGCCCGGCCAACGGGTGGTCCAGAGCCTTGAGCATTCGATTTTCGCAACCCTGTTGCGCACGCTTTCCAT
The DNA here is from genome assembly GCA_035527255.1 of Thermohalobaculum sp. Taxonomy (GTDB): domain Bacteria; phylum Pseudomonadota; class Alphaproteobacteria; order Rhodobacterales; family Rhodobacteraceae; genus Thermohalobaculum. The sequence continues at coordinate 251 of DATLAW010000205.1, forward strand.
CAGCGCGCGCATTCAGTAGATTACCGGACGCAGCAAACAAATCATATTCGTTTGGGAGACAGCGCGATTATGCAGACAGGACGCCAATCACACCGGCACTGGCAAAATTGCCTTTTCGCGAAGGCAATCGGTGTTGTGTGCATGGCACTTAGCGGTTGTGCCGAGGTCGAGCTTGGTGCGGAGATATTCAAGAACATTCCGCGCTCAGGAAACGTGCCGGTTGCCCGGCCAATCCTGCAAGCCGCAACTCGGCCAGACAGTATCGAGCCTTCTCTGCGTCCGGATCGCCGGGTGTTTCGCGCGACCGGACTGGCGCTTTGGGATGGGTCGCAAACCTTGCCGGGCGTTTGGATCGCTCACCCGACGACCGAGATCGCGCGCCGGGTACGAATAACCAATGAGGAGACCGGAACCCAGGTTGATGCAGCGATGTTTCGGCGCGACCCGAATTTGTCGGGTCCGCAGCTGATTGTTTCGTCAGAGGCGGCTGAACTGCTTGCGCTGACACCCGGGCATGGCACGCCGATCACCGTTGAAGGTCTCGCCTACCGCGTCGATCTCGAAGCCGAGATCGACGTCGCCAGTGTGCCTGGCGAACCTGATCCGGTCGCGGTCGAGGTGGTGGCCATCGAACCGATTGAGCCAGAAGTCATTCCTGATGCCGCTGTAGACGAGGTCGCGCCTATCGCCTCGGACCCGGCGCCGGGCATTGTCGTGGAACAGGCCCCGGAGGCGGTTGTGGTACTGGACCCGGTGCCTACTCCAGAACCCGCCCCGGAAATCGCCCCGGTTCTGACCTCATCGGAAGTGCCGCCAGTCGAGGTCGTTGCCGGGAACCCGACAGTCCCGATTGTCCCGGACGAGGTCAAAAACGATGTGACCGTCGCCACCGCGACCGAAAGCCGCCAGACAACCGTTGTGGACGCGCGGCTCGCGGCCATCATTCCGCCATCGAGACCAACGGTCCGGTCGGTTCCACCTGCGCCCAGTGAGCCTAGTGAGCCTAGCGACATCGCAGACGGGCGACGTTTCATACAGGCCGGGGTGTTCTCGCAACCCGAGAATGCCACCCGGCTTGTCGCGACATTGCGCGGTGCCGATCTACCAGCCAATCAGAGGTCGATAACACTGGGCGAGCGGAAGCTTACCTTGGTTCTGGTCGGGCCATTCCAGACCATCGCTGAACGCACTGATGCGCTCGAAGTGATCAGACGAATTGGCCCCAGCGACGCGACCCCGTCGTGGGGATGATGCCGGGGGCAATGCCGTGCAGGAAAGGCTGGATTGAAATGTTGAACCGAAATCTCATGCGGGTAGCTCTCGTCGCATGCATGGTATTGACCGGCTCGGTGCAGATCGCATTGGGCGAAGTCCAGACGACGCCGGCGCGCGCGGCGATCGTCATCGATATGACCAGCGGCGCCGTCCTGCTGGAGAAAGACGCGGATTTGCCCATCCCGCCAGCCTCGATGTCAAAATTGATGACGCTGGAGGTGGTGTTCGATGCGCTCAAAAGCGGGCTCCTGTCGCTTGAAGACACCTTTCGGATCAGCGAGCGTGCCGCCGCCATGGCTGGATCGAAAATGTTCATTCGCTCGGGTGAACTGGTCAGCGTCGAAAACCTGCTGCGGGGCGTGATCGTGCAATCTGGCAATGACGCGGCCGTGGCGCTGGCTGAAGCAATGTCGGGCACCGAGGAGGCATTCGCAGGGCTGATGAACCGGCGGGCGGCGGATATCGGTCTGACCGGCTCGCATTTTGCCAATGCCACCGGTTGGCCGGACCCCCTGCACCGCATGACACCCCGTGATCTGGCGACACTGGCCGAGCGGGTCATCACCCAATATCCGCAACAATATCCGATTTTCGCGGAAACCAAGTTTACCTGGGACGGTATTACTCAGAGCAACCGTAACCCGCTTCTCTCCATCGGGAATGGCACCGACGGGCTGAAGACCGGGCACACTGAGGAGGCCGGCTATGGGTTGGTCGCCTCGGCCAAGCAAGGTGACCGCAGGATCCTTCTGGTGGTGACCGGATTAGAGAGCACGCAGCAACGCAGCCAGGAGGGGGAACGCCTGATCAACTGGGCTTTCCGGGCATTCGAGACCAAGCGGCTTTACACTGCAGGCGAGCCGGTTGCCGAGGCGGAGGTCTGGATTGGCGCTGTGGAGCGAGTCACCTTGGCGCCAGTCCGCGACCTGATCGTTACTGTTCCGGCGGGCGTGATGGAAAAGGCTGAAATAACCGTGCATTTTTCGGAACCAGTCGAAGCGCCAATCGAGGCTGGCGCCGAGCTCGGGCGCCTGGAGGTCTTGCTTCCGGATGTATCGCTGGTCAGCGTCCCGCTGGTGGCGGTTGAGGCGGTCGAGCGCGGCGGCGTCGTGACCCGGTTGGAAGCGGCCGCGCGCCTGCTGGTTCACCGGCTCCTCCAGTCGACCGAGGGCTGAGTGGGGATGAGTGAACGTGGGTTTTTCCTGACCATCGAAGGCATTGACGGGGTGGGGAAGTCGACCCAGGCGCGAATGCTGGCGCAGCGGCTGCGAACCCTCGGGCGCGAGGTTGTGGAAACCCGTGAGCCCGGTGGCGCGCCGGGTGCCGAGGAAATCCGGCGCCTGTTGGTCGGCGGCAATCCGGAGCGTTGGTCGCCGGAAACCGAGATGCTGCTGTTCACAGCCGCCCGGCGCGACCATGTCGAGCGTGTTATCCAGCCGGCCCTGGCGCGCGGCAACGTGGTTCTTTGCGATCGCTTTGTCGATTCTACCCGCGCCTATCAAGGCACCGGAGCCCCGGAACGACGCACCCTTGTTGACCAGCTACATCGGCTTGCGATCGGGCTAAACCCGGATCTGACCCTGATCTTCGATATGGATCCGGTGGTGGCTCTGGAGCGCGCCCGAAGTCGCGAATCGAACATTGACGAAGACAGGTTCGAGAAGATGGGGCAGAATTTCCAGGCTCGGCTGCGCGCCGAATTTCTCGCAATCGCCGCCGCCGAGCCGGCCCGCTGTGCCCTGATCGATGCAACTTTGCCGACCGAGGCCGTCGCCGCACAGGTCTGGGCCGCCGTCGCGCCGCGCCTTGGGTTGGCGCTGTGAGCGATGCGAAGGAGCAGCCCGAGCCGGATCGGGTTCCCGGTCATCCGCATCCGCGCGAGACCACGCGTCTGTTTGGCCAAGAGGCGGCCGAGCAGGGTTTCCTCGCAGCCTGGGCCGAGGATCGGATGCATCATGCCTGGCTGCTGCGTGGGCCGCGCGGGATTGGCAAGGCGACACTCGCCTACCGGATCGCCCGCGCGCTGATTGCCGAGGGCCCCGGCGCCGGGGGGCCGGGGGGATTATTTGGCGCCAGCGTACCGGCCAGCCTGGACCCGCCCGACCGATGCCCGGTCGCCATCCGCATCCGGGCCCAGAGCGAGCCGCGCCTGGCGGTTCTGCGCCGCAGCGTGAACGAAAAAACCGGACGGTTGCGCAGCCAGATCTCGATCGACGATGTGCGGGGCATTCGGCGGTTCCTCTCGTTGTCGGCGACAGACGGTGGTTGGCGGGCAGTGATTATCGATCCCGCGGACGAGATGAACCGGTCTTCGGCCAATGCCCTGCTGAAGGTGCTGGAGGAACCCCCGGCCCGTACCGCATTGCTTTTAGTGGCCCATTCGCCGGCGGCCCTGTTGCCGACCATTCGCTCGCGTTGCCGTACCCTAGACCTGCGCCCGCTGGGACCGGCGGATCTCTCCGCCGCCCTGACCAATGCCGAGGCTCCGGTGGCGACAATGGAGGCAGGCCCATTGGCGCTGTTGGCGGGCGGATCGGTCGGTGAGGCGTTGCGTCTGACGGCGGGCGGAGGGGTAGGGGTCTATGGTCGATTGATCGCACTGCTCGACGGCGGCACGGGGGTCGAGAGATCGGGGATGATGAGCCTCGCCGACGCGGTCGCCGGGCGCGGGGCCGAAGCAATGTATGAGCTGGTGGCACGGCTGACCCTGACCCTGATCGGCCGCCTGGCCCGGCAGGCCGCGATCGGAATCTGCGAGGCCGAGGCCGGGCCGGGCGAGGCGGCGCTGATGGCAAAGATCGCCCGAAACCAGGCCCAGGCGGCACTCTGGGCGGAAGCTGCATCGCGGATCGCCGCGTCCTTCAGCCATGCCCGCGCCGTCAACCTTGACCCCGGACAGACGATCATCGATACCTTCCTCGATCTCGACACCACGCTGACCCGGGCACGCGGTGTGGCCTGATGATCATCGAGCGAGGAGCCGATCCCATCCATGACAATCCGGCCATGACACCGCCGCTGTTAGTCGACAGCCATTGCCATCTGGACTTTCCCCAGCTGATGGACGAACTGCCCGAGGTCGTGCGCCGGGCCCATGACGCCGGGGTTACCCGGATGGTAACGATCTGCACTCGACTACGCCAGGAACCCGCGGTGCGCGCCATCGCCGAGGCGCATGCGGGCGTGTTCTACGCCGCCGGAACCCATCCGATGAACGTCGCCGCCGAGCCGATGGCAACGGTGGACGAACTGGTCCGGATCGCGGCGCATCCGCGCATGGTCGCCATCGGCGAGACCGGCCTCGACTACCACTACACCCGTGAGACGCTGGACATCCAGCAGGTCAGCTTGCGTCTGCATATCGAGGCTGCCCGCCAAACCGGCCTGCCGCTGATCATCCACGCCCGCGATGCCGATGCCGACATGGCGGGCATCCTTACCGAGGAGCACCAGGCCGGGGCCTATACCTGCGTCATGCATTGCTTCTCCTCCAGCCTGGCGCTGGCCCAGGCGGCACTTGATCTGGGGTTCTACCTGTCGATGTCGGGGATATCGGCATTCCCCAAATCGACGGCGCTCCGGGAAATATTCACCACCGCTCCGCTGGACCGCATCCTGGTTGAAACCGACAGCCCCTATCTGGCGCCACCGCCCCATCGCGGCAAACGCTGCGAGCCTGCCTATACCGCCCTTACAGCCCATGTCGGCGCAGAGGCCTTCGGAATCAGCTACCCTGATTTCTGCGCCGCCACATCAGCCAATTTTGACCGGCTTTTCACCAAGGCCGCTGCCTGCGCGAAAGGCACCAACTGATGGCGGACACACTGCGCATCACCGTTCTTGGCAGCGGCTCGTCCGGTGGCGTGCCGCGGATCGGTCCGGCCGGGCCAAACTGGGGCGCCTGCGACCCGGCTAACCCGAAAAACCGGCGGCGGCGTTGCGCGTTGTTGGTGCAACGCATCGGCGTGGGCGGTCAGACCAGCGTGCTGATCGATGCCGGGCCCGATGTCCGCGAGCAACTGATCGGCGTCGGCGTCGGCATCCTCGACGCGGTCATCCTCACCCATGACCACGCCGACCACGTCCACGGCATCGACGATCTGCGCATGGTGGTGTTCAATCGCCGCTCACGCCTGCCCGCCTGGATGAACGAGGCGACCGAGCAGACCATCCGCGATCGCTTTGGCTATGTGTTCTACACCCCGCCGGGGTCGAATTACTCGCCGATCATGGACATGCACCGGATCGACGGTCCGGTCGCAATCGATGGCCCCGGCGGTGTGGTGACGGCACGGCCGTTCCTGGTCCCTCACGGTGGCATTGAGGCGCTGGGCTTTCGGGTCGGCCCGGTCGTCTACACGCCCGACATCAAGGACATGAGCCCGGACGCCTGGGAGATGCTGAAGGGCGCCGAATGCTGGCTGCTGGACTCGCTGCGTCACACCCCGCATGTCAGCCATGTCAATGTCGAGGAAGCGCTAACCTGGATCGCCCAGGCGGCACCGCCGCGCGCCTTCCTGACCAACCTGCACATCGATCTCGACTACGCGGAGCTTGACGCGATGACACCGGCAAATGTGCACCCCGCACATGACGGGTTGGTGCTGGAATACCCGATCTGATTTTTGGGCCTGATTTTTGAGCGAGGTTTCACAAACCCCGACCCATCAAACCACAGATCCAATGTCCAGGGCTTGACCCGGGACCTCCCTGATATGAACTCCCGGCAAAGTGCAGATCTTCAAATCCGCCCCCCAAGTGACCGATACTAAAGCTCAGTGATCGGGCTCTAGGGAGGGGGTCGCCGCGGCATGGGTCATGATCATTGACCGTTGGTATGACCGTACCACAGCCGCGTAGGACGGAGACCTCGGATATCGCAACCCGGACTGGCAGCGCGGCCTATCATGAAAGCGGTCATCCGACAAAACCGCTCAGATGACCGGAAAGAGCCCTTTGTGGGCATGACTCTGCAACGTTGCACCTCTAAAATAACCGGCGCTACACAGACGGGCCTGAATCGAATATGGCGAAATATGACTCTTATGTGATCTGCACGTCTCCGCGCAGCGGCAGCACATTATTGTGCAAACTATTGGCGGCAACGGGCGTTACCGGAAATCCGGAATCCTATTTTCATCGGCCCTCGATCTCGGATTGGCTGGGCTATTTTGACCTAGCTCCTGAAGTCGCGGTCCTGGAACGCGACGTTCTGGATGCAACTTTTCAAGCCGCAATTGCGGAAGGAAGCCCTGAGACAGGTAACCTCACCTTGAGACAGCGGTGCAGTAGCCGGCTCCTCA
>DATLAW010000206.1:0-18041 GCA_035527255.1 Thermohalobaculum sp.
TGCTCTATCGTTGACTGACATTGACCGATCCTCGATCAATTAATGCCACATTAACGCGCCTAGTGGGAAAGTTAAACAGTCGAGAATCTGATCAGATCGAACGCCGGTGCGGGGGAAGATTCACGGCGTGTGCTCGGCTGCTTCCAACAGGATTGCCTTCTCGCGATTGAGCTGCTGCTCGATTTGGTCCGCGACTGATTTCGAGTCCGTGCCGGGCGCTATCGGTGGGTAGAACCGCAACGTCACCAGACCGGCGGCCTTGGTGGCGAAACCCTCCCTCCAGTATAGTCCGGCATTGTGGGCAACCGGTACAATCTCCACGCCGCAAATTCGATATAGAAGCTCCACACTGCGTTCAAATCTGCGCGTTTGCCCTGGTTTCACGCGGGTTCCCTCCGGAAACAGCAGGATGCTCCGGCCGTCAGCGAGGCTTTTCTGTGCCTCGCGAACAATACGCCGCAGATTGCTGCCACGACGGTCGCGATAAACCGGGATCATCGGTGCGTGACGCAGGCCCCAGCCGAAGACTGGAATGTCCATGGCTTCTGCTTTCGAGATGATATTGAGATTGGGAATCAGAACCGTGAAGGCAATCGATTCCCAATAGGACTGGTGGTTGCAGATGAATATCACCGGGCGGTCGGGAACATTCTCCTGGCCCTCAATCGTGTAGCGTAGACCGACAATCCAACGCGCGGCGAAAATGAATCCGGTTGACCAAAGTCTGAGGACCCAGCGTACATGCGCTGGCGAGCGGTGGAACTGGAAGAAGGTAAGGATGGTGATGCCAAAAGGCAGGCTCCAAAGAACGATCGCCGCCTCAAATACGCGCGTTCTCAGCCATTGGAACATTGATGTGCTGCCCGCCGGCGGTGGCGCCTGCCGATCGCTGACAAATTCAGTCATCGAGCGGTCGCAGGTTCGTTCGTTGGCAATGGTCATCATCGCTTGGCGCTTGTTCGATCCGTCTCTTTTCCGACCGTAGAGGCAATTCATGATCCCAGACCAGCAGGTGAAAACGCCAATGGCGCTCCTCGCTGGAATACGCAGCTGGTCGGGAAATGCCAATCCCCAGTTGCGCTGATCCCGCACTTGCCCAGACCGCACCAACTGTGTTCTTTGTGTATCCGAGATCAACGCGCTGCCGTGTGCGGCTGGTGGGTCGGTGATCAGCCGACTGACCGAGATTTCAGCAAAGGTGAATCCCATGGGTGATAGTCGCAAGCCATTTGTCGTTGGGAATTACTACTCGACGCCAGCGGAAAAACAGCAGTTCCTGAGAGACATCTTCGATAGAACGGCGCCGATTTACGAGGGCATCGCCACCTGGGGCTGGTTTGGGTCCGGCGATATCTATCGCCGCAGCGTGTTGAAACGGGCCGGACTTAAGGCGCAAATGCGGGTCATTGATGTTGCCTCGGGAACCGGGCCGGTGGCGCGGGCGCTGATGAAGCTTCTCGATCGGCCGGATCAGATTGTTTGCGTTGAACCGTCGGCCGGCATGATCGCCGAATCCCGCAAAACGGTCCCCTGTGTCCATCATCAATCGACCGCCGAGCATTTGCCCGAGCCCGACCAGAGCTTCGATTTTCTGACGATGGGGTTCGCGCTGCGCCATGTCGATAATCTCGACGCTACCTTTGCCGAGTTTCGCCGGGTTCTGAAGGACGGCGGCAAGGCGCTGGTGCTGGATGTCACGATTCCGAATAATACGGTTGGCCGGTTCCTGTTCAAGGCCTACTTCAAGCACATCCTTCCAGCGCTGACATTGGTGTTCAGCCGGAACCGCGAGGCGTACCGCCTGATGAAATATTACTGGGAGACGATGGAGCAGATGACCGGCCGCGAGGAAGTGGCCACGATCATGCGCGAGGCCGGATTCCGGATGGTCACGCATCGGGTGATGCTCGTCTGTTTCTCGGAGTACGAGGCTGTCCGCTGATGACGGCAGACAAGCCGTCCAGACGCGCCTGGACCGTGCTGATCCCGGCTCATAACGAGGAAAAGACCATCAGGGCTGTCGTCGAAGGTGCGCTGGCGCATGTCGATCGGGTCTTGGTCGTCAATGACGGTTCAATCGATGGTACCGTGGCCGCGCTGGCGGGATTGCCGGTCAAGATCGTCGATCACGCTGAGAACCGCGGCAAAGGGTACCGTTTGGCGCAAGGGTTGGAGCATGCATTTTCCCTAGGCGCCGAAGCGGTCCTGACACTCGACGCCGATGGCCAGCACGACCCGAACGACATCCCCGCCTTCATTGCCGCCGCGCATATGGCGCCTGATTGCCTGGTGATGGGAGATCGCTTCGCCGACCAGACATCGATGCCGGAGGGCCGCGCCGCGTCGATCAGATTTGGTGATTTCTTCATCAGCTGGGCAAGTGGGCGCAAAATCCGGGATGGGCAATGCGGCATGCGTCTCTATCCGGCGAGGCTGTGGCGCCAAACCCAAATACCCGAGGCCGAGCGAGCACATTTCGTCTTCGAGACGGCCGTCCTGCTGCGAGCTGCTGAAGCTGGATTTGCCATTGTCAGAGTGCCGATCAAGGCACGCTACCTTGGCTTCGTCCTGCGCCCGAGCCATTTTCGGCCGGTGATCGACACGTTGCGGATTGTGCGAACGATAACCAAGTTCCTTATAGCACGCGGCATGAAGCTACGAGGGCTGTTGATCGCTATAGGCGCGCTGCGCTAAGGTGTGTTTGCGGGTAGTTTTTCAATTTTAAGGAGAGACGAATGCCTAGATTTATCGCTGGCCTGGCTCTGATCGCCGTTTTTGCCATCGCCGGGTGTGGCGCACCTCCGATTTACAGCGAGTCGGATCTGGTTCTGTACACCGTGGCTGCCATCGCCGGGAGTCGTGAAGCTCGGATGTGCAGCCCCTCGGATATTGCCTTCTCTGAGCCGCCGACGACCGTTCAGAAAGTGCTGACCCTGGAAGATTACAAGAATGCGATTATCCGCGGCGGCGGCAAGCGCGGCTGGACGTTTGAGGACGGCGGGCCCGGCCATCTGATTGGCTCGGTGGCCGTGCGGAATAAGCATTTCGCCACGGTTGACGTCCTCTTCGATACCGACGCCTTTACGATCTTGTACAAGTCGTCGCAAAATCTGGACTACGACGCCAGTCGCAACGTGATCCATAAAAACTACAACGCGTGGATCCATAATTTGGAGGGCGAGATCCAGGCCGAGATTACGCAGATGAAAGTCGTTTGACGGAGGGCGCTGAGCTGGACGCGATCGATCACCGGTTCTCGCTGCGCGGAGGATTTCCGGCGGACAGCGCCTTTCTGGACGGACATTTTCCGGGAAACCCGATCGTTCCGGGGGCGGTGATCCTGGGCTATTTGGCGGCGCGGTTGGCGGCGGTGGATCTTGCGATCGCAAAGGTGTGCCAAATCAAGTTTACTCGGTCGCTGCGACCGGATGTGGCAATCGAGATCTTGGTTGTCACGAAGCCGGGCGGGGTCCGCGCCGAGTTTCGCGACCGGGATGGGATTGTCGCGTCCGCCAATCTTACGCTGCGGCGAACGCAATGACCGACCTGGCGTCGGCATGGGTTGGCGAGGGCGAGCGCGGCAGTCCGCTTCTGCTGAGATTGATGAGCCGGCTCGCCAAGGTCGCGCCCGGTCTTGTGACGGACCCTTTGATCTGGCTGATTTCGGTCTACTTTACTTTGTTTCCGAGCCGAGCTGCGGCTGCCGCATCATCGGTTTATCTGGAGAAGGTTCTGGGCCACCCTCCTGGGTTCTTCGAGCGCCATCGCCACGTACGAACATTCGCCCATGTCGTACTCGATCGGGTGCGTCTGCTTGGTTCGGGCATCGAGCGGTTCGATGTCCGGTCTAAGCATCATGCACTGATCGAGAGGCGACTTGCCGAGGGTCGTGGTGGGGTATTGCTGAGCGCTCACTTCGGCAGCTTCGAAGTTCTGCGGGCTCTCGACAAGACGCTGCCGGGGCTTTCGGTTCGCTATCTGATGTTCCCGGACAACGCTCAAAAAACAACGCCGATGCTCGACCAGATAAATCCTGAAGTTGCGGCGCAGGTGATTTCCCTGCACGACGGGTATGCGGCGATGCTGGATATCCGCGAGGCATTGGCCGCTTGGAGTTTCGTTGGCTTTCTCGGCGACCGGATGCCGGTGGAAAATGCCCGCGCCGAGGTGGCGGTGCCGTTTTTTGGCAAACCGATGCGCGTGCCGATTTCACCCTACCTCAGCGCAATTCTGGCGGGCGTGCCGCTGATCATGTGCTTTGCCCCTCGCGTCGGGAGTAAAACCTATGAGATTGAGATGTTCGAGATCTATGACGGCGCGCCGGTTGCGCGCGGGGAACGCGATGCGAAGTGCCGTGAGCTGGCTGAAGCCTATGCCGCCAAACTGGAAGAGATGTGCCGTCGGTATCCTTATAACTGGTTCAATTTCTTCGATATCTGGGACTGATAGCCCAGCTGGCACATGCACCGCCGAGCGGCCCGGGGATGCCCTGTCGGTGATTGCCAACCTCAAAATTGGCCCCACCGATACCGTGGACTACCGCGAGGAGGTTCACCATGCCGCCCTGCCACGGCCCGAGACCGCGCGCGGGGTGCTCGGGGTCACGACCGGCGGGCACCTGCTCAGGGATCAGCGCATCCCGCGCCGCGAGATCAGCGAGATCGGCGATGCGTTCGTCTCGGTCCGGCAGACCCCGGAGGGGCCGGTCAACCTGCTGCCGATCCCGGTCGCGTTACGCCCGATGCTTGATGCAATGCGACTGGTGATGACCGGAGACGCCGGGGCAATTGCCGATCAGTTCACCGTTGAACCGCTGGGCGAGGGACCCGGCTGGCATATCCGGCTGGTCCCCAAGGACCCGGTGGCGTCCGGGATGCAGATCGGGTTGCTCGGATGCGGGGCTGTCCTGACGGTGATCGAGATCGAGCAGGCGGGCGGGGTGCGCCGCGTCCTGACGCTTGAACGCCAACAATGACACCGGCCCGCGCAGCCCTCGGACTGGCCGTCTTGCTGGGCTTGCTGGCCTTCGCCGCCCTCAAGGTCGATACCGACGTGCGCGGGTTGCTGGGCGAGGATGACCAGGTAACTTCAGCGCTCGATACGCCGGAGGGCCGCGCGCTGACGTTGGCGATCATCGATCCTGACCCGGACAAGCGGTCCCTGTTGGCGGCGGAGATAGCCGAGACACTGGCGACGCGTCCGCTGGTTCGCCGCGTGACGACAGCGCCCGAGGCGCCAACAACCGAATTTCTGGACTGGATCTGGCAGCACCGCTTTGTACTGGCGCCGCCACCGCAAGCCGCGTTCACACCGCAGAGCCTGGTGTCGGAGATGCGCCGTGCCCGCGCCGCGTTGCTTAGTGCATCGGACGCCGCACTCGCTGATCGGTATTTGCGCGACCCGACGGGTAGTTTCCGGCGCGCGATCACTGCGTTGACAGCAGCATCGGCGAAGGCGCTGCCGGTCCATCGCGGCATCCCGCAGGCACGAGACAACAGCGCCGCGCTGATTTTCATCGAGTTGGCGGACGAGCCCTTCGATGTTGCCGTCGAGGCCGCCTTTGACGCCGATTTGATCAGCCAAGTCCGCGCCGGGGGCGCCGATGCGCTGCTGATCGGACCGCGCGCGATCAGCGCCGAGATCAGCAATGATATCGCCACACGATCCACGCTGGCGGCGGCGGTCGCGAGCGCGCTGTTGCTGCTGTGGCTGGTCTGCGTTCTGCGCCCGGCCTCGGCTATGCTGGTGTGCGTTCTGCCCCCGGCGATGGGGTTCGCGGCGGCGGCGCTGGTGGTGCAGGTTTCCTTCGGCAGCGTCCATGTCATAGCGCTCGGCTTTGGCGGCGCGTTGCTGGGGTTGGCGCTGGACTATCCGTTGCACCTGCTGGCCCATCGGGCGGGGCCGGGGCAGAACCACCGCGCCCGGCGCTTTGTCGCGGTGGGTGCAGCGACCACCGCGATTGCGTTCCTCGCCCTGCTTGGGTCGGGCATTCCGGCAATCGGACAGGTTGGGCTGTTCGTAGCTTCGGGTCTGACGGTTGCGGCTGCTTGTGCCATTTGGTTGGCTGACCGCGGGCAACCCGCCAGCCTGCGGTCCTTTGCGCCGGTGATGCTGCCGTTTGTGGTTCCGCTTAAGCTGCCGGCTCTGGCCGCGTTTGCGCTAGTCTGTGCCGCCACCCTCTGGCAGTTGCCGGAGCGGACGTCGCAACGTTTGGTCGAGGTGCCGCCCCGGATCACCGATGCGATCAAGCGGCTGTCGACGATGATCGATCTGCCATCGGGCCGGTACCGCATCGATGTCACCGGCAAAACGCTGGAGGAAGTTCTCGTGCGTCAGGCGCGCCTCGCGCAGATTTTGCAGATTGTATCGTCTGCTGAGTCCTTTCCCCGATCCGAAATGCTGGGCAATTACCTGCCCAAGCGGCTGGCCAAGCCCAAGTTCCCAAGTCCCGAGGCGTTCTCTGAAACACTGTCCGGGCTTTTGGCTGAAGCCGGTCTCGATCCCGATTTTCTGGGCGACATCACCGCCTCCTATAAGGCCGCCCACGACATTCCGCCAAGCGGCCCGCAGGCGCTTGGGCCGTTCGAGCACCTTGCCGCGATCCCCGGCCTGATCCGGGTCGATGGGGACATTCTGCGGGCGCCCGTGCGGCTGTGGAGTGTCGCGGCGCCGGATCGGGTCGCTCAGATTGTCGGGGGCCTCCGCGACGAAGGCATCGTTTTCGTCGACCAGGAACGGTCGATCGCGTCGGGCCTCGACGCACTGACCGCGCGGGTGTCACTGTGGCTGGGCTTGGGCGTGTTGGCGGGCGTCCTGTTTCTGCTCCTTGCCATTCGCCGGCCAATGGTTGTCGCCGAGATTGCCCTCGGCTGCCTGGCGGCGGGGCTGCTGACCGCCCTGCTGGTTGGCATCCCGACCGGCGGTGTCGGGGTGTTTCACATCATGGCCCTGACGCTTGTGATCGGCATAGGGATCGACTATGGAATTTTTCTGACGCTGAGCGAAGACGATAAACAATACCAGGACGCTACGCGGTCCGTGCTATTATGCGCCGCGACGACGCTGATCGCCTTTCTCACAATGGCGTTCTCCGGAGTGAGTGTGCTTGAGGAAATCGGAGCAACCGTATCCATCGGCGTGATCGCGATGGTGGTCGTACACGGCGCGCGGCAAAAAATTACCTGGCCCGCGGAGGAAAGATGACCGGCACCCCCCCGATTGCACTCGACCGGATCGCCATCACCCGCCTGAGTGCGGTGACCTGTCTGGGCCGGGGCCAAAATGCACACACCGATGCCATGACTGCGGGCCGATCCGGCCTGACCCGATGTGATTTCCCCAATGTCGATATCGCCTGCTATATCGGCCGGGTCGACGGCGTCGAGGGTGATGCGTTCCCAGCCGAACACCTGGCTTTCGAGAACCGGGCGACGCGGCTGGCGGTGGCCGCATTGCGGGCCGATGGCTTCGAGCGGTACGTTGCCGTGGCGATCGGGCGGTGGGGAGCCGGTCGGGTGGGGATTGTGCTTGGCACGGCAACGTCAGGCGTCGAGCGCCTTGAGCAGGCTTTTCGGGCGCGCGTTGAAGCGGGGCCTTTGGCGGCGGAATATTCGTTCCGCCACCACAGCGATCATCACGCGGTGGCCAGTTTTATGATTGACTACCTCGGGTTGGGTGGCCCGGGATACACCATCTCGACTGCCTGTTCGTCATCGGCAAAGTCGATTGTTGACGGGGCGCAGCTGATCCAGATGGGGATCTGCGACGCCGTTCTGGCGGGGGGCGTCGATAGCCTGTGCATGACGTCGCTGTATGGCTTCGATACCCTGGAACTGGTGTCGCAGGGGCCCTGCCGACCCTGCGATGCGGCCCGCGACGGAGTGTCTATCGGCGAAGGCGCCGGGTTCGTTCTGCTGGAGCGCGACCGTGATGGCGCGCGGTTGGCGGGGTATGGCGAGACCTCGGACGCCATCAGCATGTCAACCCCGCCGGCCGACGGGGCCGGTGCCGCCACCGCCATGCGCCGGGCCTTGCGGAGCGCCGGAATTTCGGCCGACGAGATTGGTTTCATTAAGCTTCACGGCACCGCGACGCGGTCGAATGATGCCGCTGAGAGCACGGCGGTCGCCCAGGTTTTCGGCACCTCGGTTCCTACGGCATCCCTTAAGGGTCTGGTTGGGCATACCCTTGGTGCCGCCGGCGCGGTCGAGGCGGTGATGGGCCTTTTCGCCATGGAAGCGGGGATTGTGCCGGGAACCGTGGGCCTCGAAACCAGGGATCGCGAAATCACGATCCAGGTTCGGAAACACGCCGAACCAGGGGCCTGCCGCCACATGGTCAGCAACGCTTTTGGCTTTGGCGGCAGCAACAACACTCTCATCCTTAGCCAAGCATGACCGGGCGCCTCTATGCCAACGCAATCGGCTTTGCGGCTCCGGGAATCGAGTCCGCCGCCACGCTGTTCGCCCATTTCGATGGGGCCGATTGGTCCGGTGCCGAGGACTGGACGCCGATTTCGCAGCGCCTGCCCCGGCGTCAGGCGCTGCGGCTGAGCGAAAGCACCCAGCTTGCGATCATGGTCGCCGAGCAGATTGCCGGGGCTGTCCCGCAGGACGCCGCATGGGTCTTTGCCAGCTCGGTCGGCGAGGGCCAGACACTGGCCGAAATCCTGACGGCACTCAGCCAGCCTGAGATCATGGTCCAGCCGCTGCGCTTCCAGAACTCGGTTCACAACGCCGCGCAGGGCCAATGGTCGATCGTCGCCCAGGCGACCGGGCCGGCCACCAGCATCGCCGCCTATGACCACTCGGTCGGTGCCGGGCTTCTCAAGGCGATGATGCAGGCCGCAATCGAGAATGTCGCCGTCGGCCTGGTCGTCTTCGATGCGCCGATGCCGCCGCCGCTGCACGAGAAGCGGCGCTTCGATCTGCCAATGGCGGCGGCAATGGCGCTCAGCCCGGAGCCGAGGCCGGAAAGCCGCTGGGCTCTCGATATCGAGGTGATTGCACGAGCCGCGCCCTCGGATCTGGGCAGGATAAACGCTGCCCCCGGGCTTCTCGATTGCGGCAATCCGGTGCGATATATCCTGCCGCTGCTGGAGCGGATGCGCCGCAGTGACGGCCAAGCGGTGGTTCTGGGGCTGCCCGGCGGCGGCGGCCTCAAGGTCACCATCAACGAGGTCTCCCATGCTGATTGAGGCGTTCGAGCGGATGCCCCATGCCGGGCCGATGCGGCTGATCGATGAGATCGTGTCCGCGGATGCCAGTGAAATCCTGTGCATCGCCCGGGATCACCATGCGGCGTCCTATCCGCTGCGCCTCGACGGCGTGCTCCATGCCTGCGCCCTGGTCGAGCTCGGCGCGCAGGCGGCGGCGGCGCATACGTCGCTGTTCGGGGTCGGCACGGCGCATACGGGTCTTGTGCTGACGCTCAGCAACGTAGAGATTTTCCGGGATCGGGTCGCCGGTGACGGGCCGCTGACTGTACGGGGCGAGCAGCGCCAATCGCTCGGCGATGCCGCAAGCTATCACTTTGAGGTCATCGACGGCGCTGGGACGGTGATCGCTGGCGATGTTCTTCTCAGCCTGCAACGGAGGGCCGAATGAAACGCGCGCTTGTCACCGGTGGCTCGAGCCCGATCGGCGCCGCGATTGCCCGCCAGCTTGCCGGGCAGGGCCTGCATGTGATCGTTCACGCCAACAGCAAGCTCGCCGAGGCGGAGGCAACGGCGGCGGACATTGGCGCGCGGGGTGGCAGTGCCGAGGCGTTCAGCCTGGACCTAACCGACCTGGAGCATGCGCAATCCGTGCTGGGCGCCATGGCCGAGGATGCGCCGATCCAGGTGCTGATCCACAATGCCGGGCTGCGCCGCGACGTGCCGTTCGCCGCGATGACGCCGGACCAGTGGCGCGCGGTGATCGACGTGAATTTGAATGGCTTTTACGCCGCCCTGCGCCCGCTGATCATGGCGATGATGCGTGCCCGCTGGGGGCGGATCGTCGCGATCTCCTCACTGACAGCGATCATGGGAAACCGCGGGCAGACGAATTATGCGGCGGCGAAGGGCGGCCTGCTGGCGCTGGCCAAATCCCTCACCCGCGAATACGCCAGCCGGGGGATAACCGCGAATGTCGTGGCACCCGGACTGATCGCGACGCCCGAGACCGAGCAACTTGAGAACTTCGACGCGCTGCGGCAACTTTGCCCGACCGGCCGGGCCGGGACACCCGAAGATGTCGCCGCGACTGTGGGCTTTCTCGCCTCTGATGCCGCGAGTTATATTTCAGGTCAGTTGATTGCGGTCGACGGGGGTGTCAGCTGAATGGAGGCGACGCGCACAACAGCCCCCGCCGCGCCTGGCGAGACCCGGACCTGCGATGTCCTGGTGATCGGTGGCGGTCCTGGCGGCGCGGCGACGGCGACCTTCCTGGCCCGTCACGGGCTTGCCGTCGTCATTGTCGAGAAGGACGCCCATCCGCGCTTCCACATCGGCGAATCCCTGCTGCCCCATAGCCTGCCGATCCTCGGCGCGCTCGGGGTTCTGGATCAGGTCCGCGAGATCGGAGTCTGGAAAGCTGGCGCCGAGTTCATCAGCGAGGACGGTCAAAAGGAAACGATCTTCGAGTTCAGCCGCGCATTGCTGGGCGGGCCGCCGCATGCCTTTCAGGTGCTTCGCTCGGAATTCGACAAGTTGTTGTTCGATCATGCCGTCGCGGCGGGTGCGCTCGCCCTTGAGAACACTACCGCCACGATCCTGTCGCTTGATGACCACGGCGCCATCGTGCAAACGCGGAGCGGCGACAATCAGCTCATTGACTGGCGAGCCCGCTTCCTTGTCGATGCCTCGGGCCGCTCGACCGTTACCGCCAATATGCTCGACCAAAAGCGCCCGGATGCCGGAAATACTTCGGCTGCCATCTTTGGCCACTTCCACGGCGTTCCGCGGGCCGACGGACAGCGCAGCGGCAATATTCGCATCTATCTGACCGATCCTGGGTGGATGTGGCAGATACCGCTTCGCGACGGTATAACCTCGATCGGCCTTGTGGCCCCGCGCGAGCATCTCGAGCAGCGAAGCGGTGGGATCGAAGCGTTCTTCGCCGCGCATTGCCTGCGCCATCCGCATATCGAGAAAATCATCGCCGGTGCCGAGCGGGCCGGCCCGCTGCGCTCGACCGGGAACTTTTCCTATCGTGCGGCCAGTGCCGCTGGCACTGCTCATATCAAGGTCGGCGACGCCTATGGTTTTATCGATCCGATTTTCTCAACTGGCGTTCATCTTGCGCTGACCAGCGCCCAGGAAGCGGCACAGGCCATTGCGGCGATTCTGGCGAAGCCTCAGATCAGGGCCGCACGCCTTGGCGCCTATCATCGCAAGACCGAGCGGCGCCTCAACTATGTGTCGTGGATGATCTACAAGATTCATGACCCGGCCTTCAGAAATTTGATGATCTACCCGCGAAATGTCCTCGGCATTGAACAGGCCATCATATCGTTACTGGCCGGGGATTTCCGCTGGGACCCGCGGATCAGGATGCGCGTTGCGCTTTTCAAGCTGATCCACTACATGGTCAGGCCGTCAACTCCGGCACGAGAACCGGTAATTGTCGGGTGAAGCGGGGGCGCGGGTGAACGATCAGATGTTCTACACCGAGGTCGCGAAGATGATCATCGAGACGCTGGTGCTCGAGGATCTCGCGGTGGCAGATATCGACCCCCAGGCGCCGCTATTCGGCGACGGGCTGGGGCTGGATTCCATCGACGCGCTCGAGCTGTCGTTCGCCATCGCCCAACGCTATGGCGTGAAGCTGCGTTCGGACGACGAGCGCAATCTGAATATCTTCTCGTCGCTCGACGCGCTTAGCCAGCATATCAGCCAGCACAGGACAAAGTGAGCCTGCGCCGGCCTGCAAAAAGCCTGGTGATGCTGACCGCATTGATTGTCGCGGCCGTTCTGGCGGCGATGGGGACGATCTCGCGGCAATCTCTCGATTTCCTTTTCCTCGGTTTGGTCGCTTGGGCGTTGTTCAAATTGATCCGAAGGGCGGTGCGCCCATTTCCATCGGCAATGCTGGGAGCTGGGATAGCCGGGTGTCTCGCCATTCTACAAATCTGGCAACCATCGCTGCAATACATGCCCTATCTGGTGGTCTTCCCGGCCAATCTGGCATTGGCCTATATTTTTGGGCGCGGACTTTTCCGGGGGCGTCAGCCGGTTCTGTTGCAGCTGATCCAGGCAATGGGACAAGGTCCGGTCGATGACCCAAGGTTTCGGCATTTTGTGATCTCGCAATGCGCGCTTTGGAGCCTGATGACCTTCACCACGGCGTGTCTTGCCTTCGCGGCCATGATCTCGGTGACTGCCCGATCGTCGGTATCCATCGTCCTGATGGACCTGATGATTTTCCAGATTTTATGGTTTGTGCTGTCGCACTACTACGCCGCACTGCGCTACAATAGGCCCGAGACGTGGCTGAACACCTTGCAGACCATGACCCGACCAGACGTTTGGTCAACATTGCGCCCGCGATGATCGGAAAGCACGGGTTCAGTTCGAGCGCTGACCGGTTCTGTATCACCTCGACGACGACCAAAAGCAGGTCTGATTTCCTGGCGGATGTCGCCGCGGCGCGCATCGCGCTCGCGGCGCATGATGCGATCTGCAACATGGCTCTGCGGCGCTATGATTTCATGGTGCTGCTGGCAGCGGCGCTGCTGAACGGCCAGACAACTGTCCTGCCGTCATCGCGCGCGCGCCGTGCCATCGCGGCGGCGGTCGAGGGGTGGGCTTCGGTCCTGTTCGCTGAGAGCCTGGGCGATGTTGCGATGCCTGATGCCGCCGCCGTTGTGGCTGATGACATCGATGCTCTGGCCGACCAGTTGCCGTTTGCACCGGGGGAGGTGCATGTTTTCACTTCCGGTTCGACCGGGGAGCCGGTTCGTCATGTGAAGACCTGGGATATTCTGGCCGGTGGGGCGAGGTTGGCCGCCGAAGTGATCGGGCGGGCCGGCCTGAGGCCTGACCAATGCGTGATCGTTGGGACCACCCCGCATCAGCATATGTTTGGGCTGGAAGCGGCGGTGTTCACCGGCCTCGCGCATGGATTTTGCCTGTATGATGCGCCGGTTTTCTATCCGGCCGACCTGGAGAGCCTCGTTGCCCGGGTCGAGGCGTTGGACATCAACGAGCTGGTGCTGATCACCAGCCCGCCGCATCTGAAGTTCCTGCAGGAGGCGTTGCGCCAGACACCGCAGGTGCGTTGCATCATCTCGGCCACCGCGCCGCTGCACCGTGACGTCGCCGCCCGTCTCGAAGCCGATGGTGCGCGGCGGGTGTTCGAGATTTATGGCAGCACGGAAACCGGGTCGCTCGCCTGGCGGCGCACCGCAACCAACGAACTCTGGACCCCGCTGGAGGGCTTTCGGCTGACACCCGGCGAAGATGGCTGGTTCGCTGATGCGCAGCATCTGGCGCATGGTGCTATCCTCGGCGATGATATTGAGCTCTCCGTGGGCAGCCGGTTCCGTCTGCTTGGCCGCCATGGTGACATGGTGCGCATTGCCGGCAAACGCCAGAGCCTCGGCGCGCTCAACGCGGCGCTAACCGCGATGCCGGATATTCGCGATGGCGTGGTGATCCGCGAGACGGTCGGCGATGAGGACCGTCTGAGTGTTTTTGTCGTCCCCGATCCGGCAAGCACAATGGATACCGGGGCGCTGCGTCAAGCCGTTCGGATGCATATGAGATCCCATTTCGACCTGGTCTTTGTGCCGCGCCGGGTCCAGATCATTGATCAGATTCCGCGCGGTGAGACCGGAAAGATTGCAGCGGGCGATCTCGCCGCCCTGGCCGCCAGCGGCTCGAAACTTGCCGCCAAACCTGCGACCCGCAGAACCTCTCGGCGCAACTGAACGCGCTTAAAGGCCCGCATTCACCTGCTGCTGCTCCATATCGGCAATCAGCTTATCCACATCGCCGCCGCGAGCGTCGAGCATCGCACCGATGATTTCGCGCTGTGTGATCGCCAGCGAAATACCTTCAACGATCAAATCCGAAATCGCGGTCTTCCCGGAACGGTCCGAGATGAGCCAGTCAATGGAAACCTCTGACTGTTGTGACGGGCGCATCTGGCTATGCACAAGAACGCCTTTGGCGCCGGCGTCCTCGACGCCAGTGACGGATATCGCGGCGCGAAGATCTTCAATATCGCCCTTGAACTCGCGGAAATGGCCCGCGTAGACGAACGCTACATAGTTCGAGAAGGTTTCGGTGAATTGCGCCTGCTGGTCGTCTGACATCCGAAGCCAGTTGCGACCTGCCGTGAACCGCGCGATCTGTGGCAGCGCCGTCCTCTCCTCGAAGATCATTCGAAGTTCCTTGGCCGTCTCGGCGCGGGTTTTGTTGGAGTGGACCAGCTGAAGTATCTGCTCGATCGTCGCATCAACATGCGCCCTCGCCACGCCAACGTCGAAAGCTTTGGCAGGCCAAGCGCCAGCCAAACCAATCGTCGCGAGAAGAGAAAGAATCGCCGCCCTGCGGCAAAGAATTTGTATGAAAGCCATCGAACTCACACCAACCTTGATCTTGTTTGAACTGTGTTGCTTTATCCCATAGCATGATGACAGATTCAAAGGTCGCGATCGAGGATTAGATTATGTTAGAGGGCTAATTTCCCGCAGAAGTGCTACCTGTTTGCCTCACATTTCCAAGATCTCGCTGGCAATGGCGCCCTTCTCTCGTGTATGCAGCCGCGACACACAAACTCCCTTTTTCACTGATAGCAGGCATTGTAGTTCTGCACCCGCCCGTAGCGGTTGGCACTGACGCCCGATCAAAGGATTGAGCCGTATGATTCACGTGACCCATCTGCAACGTCTCGAAGCCGAGGCCATTCACATCATGCGCGAGGTTGCATCCGAGGCCGAGAACCCGGTGATGCTGTATTCGGTGGGCAAGGACAGCTCGGTCATGTTGCATCTGGCGAAGAAGGCGTTCTTCCCCTCGGTGCCGCCTTTTCCGCTGATGCATGTCGACACGACCTGGAAGTTCCGGGCGATGTATGCGTTCCGTGACCGAATGGCGGCTGAGAGCGGGATGGACCTGATCGTCCATATCAATCAGGAGGGGCTGGACCAGGGCATTGGCCCGTTCAGCCATGGCTCGTCGGTGCATACGGATGTGATGAAAACCCAGGGGCTGAAGCAGGCGCTGGACAAGTACAAATTCGATGTCGCCTTCGGCGGCGCCCGGCGCGACGAGGAAAAATCGCGGGCGAAGGAGCGGATCTTTTCGTTTCGGAACGCCGCCCACCGCTGGGATCCGAAGAACCAGCGCCCGGAGCTTTGGAAGATCTACAACACCCGCAAGGCCAGGGGCGAGTCGATCCGGGCTTTTCCGTTGTCGAACTGGACCGAGTTGGATATCTGGCAGTACATCTACCGCGAGAACATCCCGATCCCCGACTTGTATTTCGCAGCCGAGCGCGCGGTCGTGCGGCGTGACGGCATGCTGCTGATGGTCGATGACGACCGCTATCCGCTGGCCCCTGGCGAGGCAGCGGAAACGCGCTCGGTCCGTTTTCGAACATTAGGATGCTGGCCGCTGACCGGCGCCGTTGAGTCGACCGCGGCGACTCTGCCGGAGATCATTCAAGAGATGCTGCTGACCACGACATCCGAGCGTCAGGGCCGGGCGATCGACCATGACAGTTCCGCCTCGATGGAGAAGAAGAAGCAGGAGGGTTATTTCTGATGGCCCACAATAACGAGATGATTGCCGATGATATTATCGGCTACCTCCATGCCCACGAGAACAAAAGCCTGCTGCGCTTCATCACCTGCGGCTCGGTCGATGATGGCAAATCGACGCTGATCGGGCGGCTGCTGTTCGAGTCGAAGCTGATCTTCGAGGACCAGCTTGCGGCGCTGGAGGCTGACAGTCGCAAGGTCGGCACCCAGGGCGACCGGATCGACTTCGCTTTGCTGGTCGATGGGCTGGCGGCGGAGCGCGAGCAGGGCATCACGATCGACGTCGCCTACCGGTTTTTCTCGACCGAGAAGCGCAAGTTCATCGTTGCCGACACGCCGGGCCACGAACAGTACACCCGCAACATGGCGACCGGCGCCTCGACCGCCGACCTGGCGGTGGTAATGATCGACGCCCGCAAGGGGGTGCTGACCCAGACCCGGCGGCACAGTTTCATCGTCTCGATGCTGGGCGTGAAACATGTCGTTCTTTGCATCAACAAGATGGACCTGATGGGATATGCCCAGCACGTCTATAACGAGATCGACGAGGATTATCGCGCCTTTGCCGGCTTGCTGGGGATCGCGGATTTCACCACCATCCCGGTCTCGGCGCTGGAAGGCGACAACATTACCGAGCACTCGGACCGGATGCCCTGGTACAACGGCCCGACCCTGCTGGAGCATCTGGAGACGGTCGATGTCGAGACCGACGATCAGCTCAAGCCGTTCCGCATGCCAGTGCAGTGGGTCAACCGGCCCAATCTCGACTTCCGTGGGTTCTCCGGGCAGATCGCCAGCGGCGTGACGCGCCCCGGCGACCGGATCAAGGTGCTGCCGTCAGGTAAGGAAAGCCGGATTGACCGCATTGTCACCCATGACGGTGACCTGGAACTGGCAGTGGCGGGTCAGTCGGTCACGCTAACCCTGGCCGACGAGGTAGATGTGTCGCGCGGCGATGTGATTGCCGCTGCGGACGCACCCTGCGAGGTGGCCGATCAGTTCGAGGCGCATATCCTGTGGATGTCCGCCAGCGATATGCTGCCGGGGCGGCCCTACATCATGAAAATTGGCGCCCGCACGGTCAGCTGCACCCCGGCATCGCCGAAGTACAAGATCAACGTCAACACGCTGGAGGAACTGGCGGCGAAGAAGCTGGGGCTGAACGAGATCGGCGTTTGCAACATCTCGCTCGACCGCGAGATCGCCTTTGACGCCTATAACCTGAACCACGACACCGGCGGCTTTATCCTGATCGACCGGCTGACCAACGAGACGGTCGGTATGGGGCTGTTGAATTTCGCACTGCGCCGGTCCTCGAATATCCACCGTCAGGCGATGGTGATCGACAAGGTGGCGCGGGCGGCCCAGAAGAACCAGAAGCCGGCGATCCTGTGGTTTACCGGGCTGTCCGGCTCCGGAAAATCGGCAATCGCTGATATCGTCGGCCAGAAGCTGCATGCCCTGAACCGGCATACGGCGACGCTGGATGGCGACAACGTGCGCCACGGGTTGAACCGCGATCTCGGCTTCACTGATGTCGACCGGGTCGAGAACATCCGCCGCATCGCCGAGGTCTCAAAGCTGATGGTCGATGCCGGGCTGATCGTGCTGACCTCGTTCATCTCGCCATTCCGGGCCGAGCGCCAGATGGCGCGGTCAATTGTCGAGGATGGCGAGTTCATCGAGATCTTTGTCGATACGCCGCTGGACGTTGCCGAGAGCCGCGACGTCAAGGGGTTGTACAAGAAGGCGCGCGCTGGGGAGATCAAGAACTTCACTGGTATCTCGTCGCCCTACGAGGAGCCACGTGCCGCCGAGATCCATGTCGATACCACCAAGGCCAGTGTGGAGCAGTCCGCCAGCCGGATCGTCGCTTGGTTGGATGAGCGGAGGTATCTGGGGTAGCGCGCAGGTATCGCGTATCGGATGAACTTCCGGTTGGCCCCGGCGCAAGCCCGTGTACAACTGTACGCGAATGAAATGCATGGGCGAGGCTGAGGGATGGCGGACACCGAGAATGGCTGGCAGCAGGCACTGTATGACCACCTGCGCTCTATGGACGTCACGTTGTTCGCCTATGTCCCCGATGCGGGCCACAAGGTGCTGATCGACCGCTCGCTGGCCGATCCGGGTGCCATTTCGGTGCCCCTGACCACCGAGGCCGAGGGTGTGCCGATGATGGCGGGTCACCACCTCGGTGGCGGACGCGGGGTGTTGCTGATGCAGTCCAGCGGGGTTGGCAACTGCGTCAACCAGTTCGCGCTGATCCGCATCGGCCGGTTCCCCTTTGTCAC
>DATLAW010000207.1:0-30499 GCA_035527255.1 Thermohalobaculum sp.
GCGCCGCTTCATCCGCCGGGTCCAATGCATCGGCACCGGGATCACCAGATCGGCCTTGGTCACCAGTTCGCGCCCGGCGCGCAGCATCCAGCCCCCCAGCATCGGCAGCATGTCGAGCCGGTCGCCGTGCTTCAGGCCCAGCACCAGACGGCGCCCGGCGCCCTCATAGGCGAAGACCGCCGCCCCCCGGTCCCAGACTGGCGGGTGGGTCTGGCAGGTATCGCAGCGGATGTCGGCATCGGAGGCGTCGTCTGCGGCGCCGAGCCCGGGAATCTCACGCCCGCAGGCAACGCAGCCGTTGCCGGAAAGGAAGGCGGTCGCGGACCAGCAGTCGGGGCAGAGGGTCTGGCCGGTAGCGGTTTCACCCCGGCAGGCCGGGCAGGCGGGTGGGAACAGGGCGTCGATCAGGCCGCTGGTGAAGGGCAACGCCAATCGTTTCGATAATGATGTGCCTGGCATTGTCGTCGCTTCGCCCTCGTCCGATCCGCTCATGAAGGTTATATGCACGGGCAGAGGTGTGAAGAATGAGTGAACGCCAGCAAGACCTGTTCGATATCGCGGCGCTCGCCGAACGGCGTGACCGGGCGTTGGGCTTGGGTTTTTCTGGCGGTGCGGATTTCATGTATCGCGAAGTCGCCGAGCTGATGGCCGAGCGTCTGGCCGAGATTAAACGTGATTTCATCAAGATCGCCCTGATCGGCACCGGGGCCGGCGTGGTCGCGGCGGCGCTTCGGCCCGATGGCGCCGGGCTGACCCAGCTTGATCCTTCGCCCGCGATGGCCGCTGCTGTGGGGGGCCAGGTACTGACCGGTGACACCCTGCCGCTGGAAGCGGGCGCCTACGATCTGATCGTATCGACCCTGCTGTTGCATCTGGCCAATGACCCGGTCGGTCAGTTGATCCAGATGCGCCATGCGCTGAAGCCGGATGGGCTGATGCTGGCGGCACTGTTCGGCGGCCAGACGGTGAACGAATTGCGATCGAGCCTGGCCGAGGCCGAGGTCGAATGCGAGGGCGGGCTGAGCCCCCGCGTCGCCCCGATGTCGGAGGTCCGCGATCTTGGCGGGCTGTTGCAGCGGGCGGGTTTCGCCCTGCCGGTGGCCGATAGCGAGCGCCTGGTTGTCACCTACGCCACCCCCCTGCACCTGATGCGCGAATTGCGGGCCATGGGCGAGACTAACATCCTAACCGCCCGGCGGCGTCAGCCGATGCGCCGGGCGACGCTGATGCGGGCCTGCGAGATATATGCTGAACATTTCGGCGCGGAGGGTGGCCGGGTGCGGGCAACCTTCGAGATTGTGTTTCTGACCGGCTGGGCACCCGGCCCGGATCAGCCGAAGGCGCTGCGCCCCGGCTCGGCAACCGCACGTTTGGCCGATGCGCTGGGCGCGCGTGAGATCAGCGCTGGCGAGAAGGCCGGGGAATAGTACCACAGACTTGCCGAAATGCCTGCGGCGGGATACCTCCCGAGGCAACAGAGGGAGACCGCGATGCTAGACCACACAGGCACCGATCGGCCCGGCATGGGCAGGCTGGCACACGCACCGGCCGATCACCCCGCCGTCGCGCCCGCGAAGGTCGGCGTCCTGCTGGTTAATCTGGGCACGCCGGGCGGCACCGACTATTGGTCGATGCGGCGCTATCTGTCCGAGTTTCTGTCCGACAAGCGGGTGATCGACTATCCGGCCTGGAAGTGGCAGCCGATCCTGCAGCTGATCATTCTGACCAAGCGTCCGTTCTCGTCAGGCGCCAACTATCGCAGCGTTTGGAACGAAGCGCTGGACGAGGGTCCGTTGCTGACCATGACACGCCAACAAACAGACAAGCTGCGCCAACGGCTGGAGGCGAAGTATGGCGCGCGGGCCGTGGTCGATTTTTGCATGCGCTATGGCAACCCCTCGACCGACGCGGCGATCCGGCGGTTGCAAGCCCAGGGCTGCGAGCGGATCCTGTTCCTGCCGCTGTATCCGCAATATTCAGGGGCGGCGACGGCGACGGCGAACGATCATGCCTTCCGCACCCTGATGAAGATGAAGTGGCAGCCGGCGTTCCGCACCGCGCCCGCCTACTATGACCATCCCGCCTATATCGCCGCGCTGGCGCAATCGGTGGAGCGCGCCTATGCCGGGCTGGAGCGGCGCCCGGACCTGCTGGTGACCTCGTATCACGGCATGCCGCAGCGCTATCTGGCCGAGGGCGACCCCTACCATTGCCACTGCCAGAAGACCTCGCGTCTGCTGCGCGAGAAGCTGGGCCTCGCGCCGGACGAGATGGTGGTGACCTTTCAGTCGCTGTTCGGCCCGGAGGAATGGCTGCAACCCTATACGGTCGGGGAGGTGGCGCGGCTGGCCAGGGGCGGCAAGAAGCGGATCGCGATTATGGCCCCCGCGTTCTCGTCGGACTGCCTCGAGACCCTGGAGGAGATCAACGGGGAGATCCGCGAGAGCTTCATGAGTGCCGGGGGCGAGGAGTTCACCTATATCCCCTGCCTGAACGATGACGCCGCCCATATCGACATGATCGAGGCGATCGTCGAGTGCGAGGCGGCGGGGTGGTGGTGACGCCAGCGCAATTGCACCAACGCGACGACGCCTGACGGCGCCGCCGCTTTTCGCGCGGTGGCCCCGCCCCCGCCCCTAACCCGCGCCCCTGCCACCGCCGCGCGGCCTGACGGCCACTGGCGATGCCCGGGGTGCGCGGCTGACCAGTGGTGCCTTGATGGAGGTGGTTTGTATGAAACGTCTGAACTTTCCGCCGGTCTGGCTGGCCGGATCAATTGCCGCCGCTTGGGTTTTGGCGCGGATCTGGGCGCCGCTAGGGGATGCGCTGGTCTGGCCGGGCTGGGCGCTGATCGCCGCCGGGGTGGCACTGGCGGTTTGGGCGGCGGTTGCGTTTCGCCGAGCGCGGACGACCATTGTGCCGCATCAAAGCCCGAGCGCGCTGGTCGACACCGGACCCTACCGCTTTTCGCGCAATCCGATCTATCTGGCGGACCTGATCATTCTGGCCGGTGTCGCGCTGGTACCGGGCACTCCGCTGGCACTGATCCTGTTGGTGCCGTTCTATTACGTATTACTGTACCTGTTCATCTTGCCGGAGGAAACCGTGCTGGCCCGGGAGTTGGGTCAATCGTATCTTGATTTCTGCGCCCGGGTGCGACGCTGGCTATAGGGCCGGTCAGCCGTCTATGAACCGTCGACCAGCCGGGCTTCGAACCAATCCAGTGCGCGCTCGAGCCAGCCAGCCGGGACCGAGTGGCCGCCAGGATGCAGCATCAGATCGATCCGGCCGCCGGGGCAGTGGGTCCAGTTGCGAAACCACAGGTCTCCATCCGCCTCCATCGGCGCTGTGTCCGGCATCTGCGGGTCGCAATCGTTGGCATCGCGCAGGATGCGCAGGCTGGCGAAGGCGTCGCCCTGGGTCAGGGTGCCGCCAGCAACCGAGCGGCCCTCAAGCGGGACCACCTTGTCGGTCCAGCCATGGGTTTGAAAGAGATCGACCGGGCCTTCGCAGGCTTCGGGCAACGGATCCCAAAAGGCCCCGGCGACGGGCGCGTAGGCGCGCGCCGCCTTGGGCATATGGCAGGCCACATCCCAAACCATCGAGGCGCCGCGCGAGAAGCCGGTCATCAGCACCCGGTTTCGGTCGATGCCGCGCGCCGCTGCATCCGCCAGAACCTCGGCGATAAAGGCCAGGTCGTCACGCTCATAATCGCGGCCGTCGCGCACCGCCCAATTCTTCTGGTCGCGCTGCGGCGAGGTGCGGACCCCTTCCGGTGCGATCAGGGCATAGCCGCGGGCCGACAAAGTGGCCAGCATCGCTTTGTTCTTCATCATGCCCTCGGACGAGCCGCCCCAGCCGTGCAGGAACACGATTGCCGGGACTGGGCTGGTGACGCCCTTGGGCATGGCCAGCCGGTAGAAGCCATGCTCGGTTGAGCATTCGGCGGCCCGATCACCGCAGGCGGGTTGGGCGGCCGCTGGCAATGCAGCCAGGCAAAAGGCGAGGGTAACGAGCAAGCGGCGCATTGGCGGGCTCCAAATGAAACGGCGGCGGGTCTGGTGCAGGATAGCGCGCTGGGTTGCAGTTGAAAGGGCGGGCGTCAACAACCGGTACGACAAAGCCGCGTATCGCCTTCAGCCAAGCGGTCTTCGAACCAATCGAGCGCGCGGGTCAGCCAACCTTTCGGAACCTGGTGGCCGCCCGGATGCAGCATCAGGTCCAGACGTCCGCTGGCGCAGGCGGTCCAGTTGCGGAGCCACAGGTTGCCGGTGGCATCCATCGGCGCGCTGTCGGGTTGGCGGAGGTTACAGCCATTGGTTCGGCGCAGCACCGTCAGCCCGGCGAAGACGTCGCCCTGAACCACGGTACCGTCGCGGAACGAGCGGCCCTCGATCGGCACCACCCGGTCAGTCCAGCCATGGCTGTGGAATAGATCTATCGGGGCTTCGCAACCTTCCGGCAGCGGCTCCCAAAAGGCACCGGATATCGGCGCGTCGGCGCGGGCGCTGGCAGGCGCATGGCAGGCGATGTCCCAAACCATCGAGCCGCCGCGCGAGAACCCCGCCAGCAGCACACGGTCGCGGTCGATGCCGTGGAGGGCGGCGTCATCCAGCACCTCGGCGATGAAGGCGATGTCGTCGCGGGGATGGGCGCGGTTGTCGTGGACGCCCCAGTTCTTGTTTGGGCGCGATGGTCTGGGCTGTCCCTCGGGCGCGATCAGGGCGTAGCCGCGCGCGGATAGTTCGGCCAGCATCGCGGTGTTGCCGGTAACTGAAGCAGCGGTGGAACCGCCGCCATGCAGAAAGACCAGCGCCGGGACCGTGCCGGATGCACCTTCCGGCAGCACCAGCCGGTAGAAGCCGTTGGCGGTCGGGCATTCGGCTTCGCGCACGCCACACTCTTCGGCCAGCGCAGTCAGCGGTACCAGGCAAAGGAGGGTGAGGGCGAGAATGGCGCGCATGGGTTGATATTCCTAGAGCATTTTCCAGCTAGAGCGACCAGCCTTAGCGTCGCGAAAATGCGACAAATCAACAAGATAGAGCGGGAGCCATGAATCGGAGATCATGGATCATGTTCTATCGCCCTGATCGGAAAATACAATGAACCATACGTTCGCCGCCATCCTGCTCCTGGGCCGGGACGGCGATTCTGAGTGCAGCGGCGCGAGGACCCGGCTCAGGGCCGGGGAAGTAAGATGGAGGGTGATTGCTGGTGGCGCTGCTCCGGGATGCTACCGGCCCTTCCACACCGGCGGGCGCTTTTCGGTGAAGGCGCGGGCGCCTTCGAAGTTGTCGTCGGAGCCGTAGAGGATATCGATGGTTTTGAATTGGCGTTTGGTCACGCGGTTCAGCGCGTCCTGGAATTTCATGTCTTCGGCCTCGCGCACCACCTCCTTGATCGCGGCGAAGACCAGCGGCGGGCCGGATTCGAGCAGGCGGGCCAGCTCCCACGCCTTGCCGAGCAGCTCGCCCGGTTTGCAGATTTCCTTGACCAGCCCCCAACGATAGGCCTCGTCGGCGTCGAACCAGCGGCCGGTCAGCAGCAGGTCCATGGCGACGTGGTAGGGAATGCGCCTCGGCAGTTTTAGCGAGGCGGCGTCGGCGATGGTGCCCGAGCGGATCTCGGGCAGGGCGAAGGTGGCGGTCTCGGAGGCAAGGATCAGATCGCAGGAGATCGCGAGCTCCAGCCCGCCGCCGCAGCAAATGCCGTTGACGGCGCAAATGATAGGTTTGTTGAGGTGGGGCAGCTCCTGAATGCCGCCAAAACCGCCGACGCCGTAGTCGCCATCGACCGCATCGCCGCCCGCCGCCGCCTTCAGGTCCCAGCCGGGGCAGAAGAATTTGCTCCCCTCGGCGCGCAGGATGGCGACGCGGAGGTCCGGGTCGTCGCGGAAATCGCGGAAGGTCTGGCCCATGATCCGGCTGGTGACCAGATCGATGGCGTTGGCCTTCGGCCGGTCAAGGGTGACCTCGAGGATGCCGCCCTCGCGGCGCGTCTTGATTGGGGTGTCGGTCATGGCGGGCTCCTTCCGGATGGGCATGCTCTGGTGCTGATCGGGGTCAATCGGCGGCGAAGGGGTCGTCCTCGGGGTCGGTGTTTGGCAGATATTCGGCCCAGAGGGCTGCGTCGCGGGCGGCATCCGGGCCCAGTTCACGGGCAATCACCGCCAGCGCCATATCGATGCCGGCAGAGACGCCGGAGGCGGTGATGAAGCGCCCATCCTCGACCCATCGCGCCCGGCGTTGCCAGTGGGTGGCGGGGCCCAATGATGCGACCCAATCGAAGGCACGCTTGTTGGTGGTGGCGCGAAGGCCGTCCAGCAGCCCGGCGCGGGCCAGCAGCGCCGAGCCGGTACAGACACTGGTGACAATCTTGGCATCCGCTGCCGCTTGGCCGAGCCAGCCGAGTAGCGCCTGATTTTCGATCTCATGGCGGACCCCGGCACCGCCAGGTACCAGAAGAATGTCGAATTTAGTGGCGCTGCCGGTCAGCGTATCGACGGCGGCACGGGGGCCTTGGGTGCTGGCGACCGGTTCGGAGACCTCGGCGACGATGCGGATGTCGAAGGTTTTCGGATGCATGCCGAACATCTCGAGCGGTCCGAACAGGTCGAGCAGCTCGAACTTGGGGAACACCAGTGCGCCGATGGTCAGCATGTCGTCATTCCCTTTCCCGAATCCGAATCAATGCATCCGCCGCCACCGCCCCGTGAGGTGTGACGATCAGTGGGTTGATGTCCAACTCCTCCAGCCGGTCGTCCACCTCGGCGACATAAGCCTGCAGGGCCATGCAGGCGGAGACAACCGCGCTGAGATCGCCATGCGCCCGGCCACGATAGCCGGTCAGCAGTTCTGCCGTCTTCAGCCCGGCCAGGGCGGTTCGGATGTCGGCCTCGGTGGCCGGGATCATCAGGGTGATCGCAT
Source organism: Thermohalobaculum sp. (assembly GCA_035527255.1). Taxonomy (GTDB): domain Bacteria; phylum Pseudomonadota; class Alphaproteobacteria; order Rhodobacterales; family Rhodobacteraceae; genus Thermohalobaculum. Next base: position 6,927 of record DATLAW010000207.1, read on the forward strand.
CGGCCAGCAGCTCGGTCAGGATGCCGCCGGCGCCGATGGTCAGGGTGTAGCCATAGGCCGGGTCGCGGACCACGCCCAGAATCAGTTCGGCCACCGCGCCCTCGACCATGCGCTCGACCAGCCAGCCGCTTGCGTAGTCCATGTCGCGGGCGGCGGCGGTGACCGCCTCGGCCGAGCGGAGGTTCAGGCGCACCGCCCCGGCCTCGGTCTTGTGGGCGATGCCGCGGCCCTTGAGCACGACAAGGAAACCGATGCCGGTCGCGATGGCGGCGGCTTCCTCGGGGGTGGCGGCGATGGCGCCGTCCGGGACCGGCACGCCGTGACGGGCTAGTGCGGCTTTGGCGGCCGCCTCGTCCAGCATCTGGGCCGGGGCGGCGCTGTCAGTTCCCAGTAGAACCGGGGTGGGCTCGGGCATTGCCCAACCCTCGGTGATTGCAGCCGCAGCCGCGGCGGCGGCCAGCACTTCGTCGAGGCCAAGCATCGGCGCCAGGCCAAGCGCCATGATCTGGTCCGCGCGGACCTCAGGCATGTTCTCCGGCATCGAGGCGACCACGGCAATCCGGCCTCCGGTGGCCTTCTGGGTGGCGGCAATGGCCCGCACGGCGCTATCCCAGCTGGCGTCCGAGCAACGATCGAGGCGGGGGAAATCCAGCACCAGGACGGCGAGATCGAAGCCGCAGCCAACCATGGCGGTGAAGGTCGCGGTCATCGCTGGCTCGTTGTCCCAGATGAAGGTGTGGTAGTCGAGCGGGTTGGCGACGGTGACGATTTCGCCGAGGGTTGCCTTGACGGCGCGAGTTTCGGTTGTGGTCAGGGGGCGGAAAACGACGCCGCGTCCAACGGCGGTATCGGCGATCAGGCTGGCCTCGCCGCCGGAGCAGGACATCGAGCAGAGGTTGCGCCCGGGCAACGGGCCATGGACGTGCAGCAGCTTCAGGGTCTCGAGAAACTCCGGGATCGAGCGCAGCGTTGGCATGTTGAGCCGGGTCAGGAAGGCGCGCGAGGCGGCGTCGGAGCCGGCCAGCGACGCGGTGTGGCTGACCGCCCCGGCCCGCGCCTGATCGGAGCGGCCAACCTTCAGCGCCACGATGGGTTTGCGCATCGCCCGCGCCTTGGCGGCCAGTTCCTCGAAGGCGCGGACATCGCCGATGCCCTCGATATGCAGGCCGATGGCGGTGACGCGCGGGTCGTCCAGAACCGCCATCGCCATTTCGGCCAGCCCGGTCTGGGCCTGGTTGCCGGCAGCGACGCAATAGGCGACAGGCAGGCCGCGCGCCTGCATGGTCATGTTGATCAGGACATTCGACGACTGGGTTAGGATGGCGACCCCGCTGTCAACCCGGCGGCCGCCATGCTGGTCGGGCCACAGCAGCGCGCCGTCGAGGTAGTTGATCAGCCCATAGCAGTTCGGGCCGAGGATCGGCATGTCGCCCGCCGCCGCCAGCAGGCGGGCCTGCAGGTCGGCACCGCCGCCGATCTCGCCCTCGGATTCTTTGAAGCCGGAGGCGAAGCAAACCGCCCCGCCGGCACCGCGCGCGGCCAGCCGTTCGACGACATCGATGGTCAGGTTGCGGTTGACTCCGATGAAGCTGGCGTCGGGGGCACGCGGCAACGCCTCGACGGTGCGAAAGCACGGCAGCCCGTGCATTTCGGTGCGGGTCGGGTGGACCGGCCAGATCGCGCCGTCAAAACCCATCTTCTGGCACTGCTCGACCACCGCAGGCCCCCAGGCGCCGCCGCCGAAAACGGCGATGGAGCGGGGGCGGAACAGGCGGGAGAGGTTGCGGGTCATGGAGTGCGATCCTCGAAGGTCAACTCGATACCGTCCGCGATGACCTCGAGGCGCCCCCAACTCTCAAGATAAATGTCGAAATGACGCGTTCGAAAGATGCGACCTCCTCTGGGCAGGAAAATCTCATCGGCCATCTGGTTGGCCCATTCGAGCCATTCGGTGCCAGTCTGTTCCAAAAGCTTCCCGCTGCCGCCAAAGCCTAGCGCCATGTGATATTCATCGGTGAAACGATGAGCTACGGCGATCTTGAATTCGACTGTCGCAATTTCGTCACGTGATCCGATGCGAAGACGAAGTGTCGCGCCGTCGAATGACAACGTGTTGTCCGTACCGCCGTTGTCAAACTTGCGGTCGAGTTCGTGGAGAATGGTCGTCGCCATCACGCCCCCAGCGGCCGCAACAACTCGCGCCCGATGATGTGGCGCTGGATTTCGCTGGTCCCGTCCCAGATCCGTTCGACCCTGGCGTCGCGCCAGAAGCGGGCCAGCGGCAGGTCGTCCATCAGGCCCATGCCGCCGTGAATCTGGATCGCGGCGTCGGTGACGCGGGCCAGCATTTCGGAGGCGTAGAGCTTGGCCGACGCGATCTCGCGGTTGGCGGGCAGGCCGTGGTCGAGCCGCCAGGCGCTGGCCAGCGTCAGCAGGTCGGCGGCATCGATCTCGGTGATCATGTCGGCGATCTGGAAGCTGATGCCCTGGAACTTGCCGATAGCCTGGCCGAACTGCTTGCGCTCAGCGGCGTAGTTCAGGGCGTAGTCGAACACCCGGCGGGCCCGGCCGACCGCCATGGTGGCGACGGTGATCCGGGTGGCGTACAACCACTCGTTCATCACCGCGAAGCCGCCATCGACCTGTCCCAGCACCTGCGCGCCCGGCAAGCGGCAGTCGTCGAAGTCGAGGATCATGTTCTTGTAGCCGCGATGGCTGACCGAGTTGTAGCCGGGGCGGATGGTGAAGCCCGGCGTGCCGCGATCGACCAGAAAGGCGGTAATCCGCTTTTTCGGGCCGTCCTTGGTTTGGTCCTCGCCGGTGGCGACGAAGACGATGATGAAATCGGCGTGCTCGGCGCCGGAGATGAAATGCTTGGTGCCGTTGACCACCCAGTCGCCGCCATCGCGCTTGGCGAAACATTTCATGCCGCGCACGTCACTGCCTGCGTCGGGTTCGGTCATCGCCAGGGCATCCATCCGCTCGCCGCGCACGGCGGGCAGCAGGTAGCACTCACGCTGGTCACCCTCGCAAGCCATCAGGATGTTCTGGGGCCGGCCGAAGAAGTGGTTCAGCGCCATGCAACCGCGGCCAAGCTCGCGTTCGACCAGGGCGAATTCGAGGTGGCTGAGCCCGGCGCCGCCGACCTCCTCGGGGAAATTGCAGGCGTAGAAGCCGAGGTCGATGGTTTTTTGCTTGATCGACGCGGCGATCTGCGGATCGACCTCGCCGGTCTTCTCGACCTTGTCCTCATGGGGATAGATCTCGTTCTCGACAAAGCTGCGCACCGTGTCGACGATCATCTGCTGTTCCTCGGTCAGGCCGAAATGCATGAAACCCTCCTCAGATTTTCGGGTCGGGATTGAAGGTATGGCCGTCCACGGCGATGACCTGGCCGGAGACGAAGCGGGCCTCGGGTGAGGCGAGAAACACCGCCATATTGGCAATGTCCTCGCCGGTCACCCAGGTCTGCATCGAGGTGCCGGAGGCGTAGCCGTCGTAGATCTGCTGGCGGGTGATGCCCTTGGCTGTAGCTTCACGGTCCATCACCGCCTCCATCCGTGGTCCCTCGACAGCACCCGGACACAGCGCGTTGGCGCGGATGCCGTGCGGGCCAAGTTCCATCGCCAGCGTCTTCATCAGCCCGATCACCGCCCATTTTGCCGCTGCATAGGGCGCCCGGTGGGGATAGCCGAAGAACCCGGCGGTCGAGGAGGTCAGCATCATTGCCCCGGCCCGCTGCCGCTTCATCATCGGCGCCGCGTATTTTGCCGACAGGAACGCGCCCTCGAGGTTGACCGAGACACAACTGCGCCAGTCCGCGAGCAGAATATCCTCGATCAGCGCGGTCGGACCAGCGATCCCGGCATTGGCACAGAGGGTGTCTAGGCCGCCCCAAGCCGCCTCGATATCGCCGAATAGCGCCGCCATGGCAGGCTCGTCAACCACATTGAGGCAGGTTTTGCGCCAATCGTCCGGGCAGGCCGCCAGTGCGTCGGCATCGATGTCGGTTACCCAGACATGGGCTCCGGCGGCGGCAAAGGCTTCGGCCATGGCACGGCCGATGCCGCCACCGCCGGCGGTGATCAGGACGCGGGTGTCGGGGGTCAGTGGCATCGATCTACCTCTTCTGCCCAACGGCTCGGCCCACGCCCTCGGGCACGACCAATGTTGCATGGGTGGCGGCAACTTCGGCCAGTTTTGCGGCCACTGCTGGCGCGGGTTCGCAGGCGGAACGGGTATTCAGGTCAACATGGATCAGCAGGTATTCGCCGGTGGCCAGCAGGCGGCCGTCGGCGTGGTGGAAGCTGTGGAACAAATGCATCTTCTTGCCAGCCCCGCCCAGAACCTGGGTCTCGACATAGACCGGCTCCAGCGCCGCGACCTCGTCGATAAAGCGGATGTGGCCCTCGGCGGTGAAATAGCTGAGGCCGTTGGCGATGTAATCCGAATCCGCCCCGATCACCCGCATCAGCGCGTCGGTCGCATCCGAGAAGACCTGACCGTAGCGGGCTTCGTTCATGTGGTTGTTGTAGTCGGTCCAGTCTGGCGGCACCTGCCGGTCGACGGTGCGGATCGGCCCACTCAGGTCCGCCGCCGCTGGCTTTACAGCGCCCTGCTCGAACAGCTTGCGCTCATATGCCGCCAGGGTCTGACCGGCACCCCAGTCGTTGACCTTCAGCACCTGCATGATGCCGATCAGGTTTTCGTCGCGGATGCGCTCGAGCTCGCGGATCGAGTGCATGCCGGACTGGGCGTCGGACTGATCCGAGATCATGTCGACCAGCTCGTCGGTCAGCTCCGGCACGTTCATCAGCTTGGTCCAGGGCCAGGCGAGGCAGGGGCCGAACTGGGCGATGAAATGGCGCATGCCGGCTTCGCCGCCAGCCAGACGGTAGGTCTCGAACAACCCCATCTGCGCCCAGCGCAGGCCGAAGCCGTAGCGGATGGCGTCGTCGATGTCCTGGGTGGTGCCGATGCCGTCCTTGATCAGCCACAACCCCTCGCGCCAGACCGCCTCGAGGAAGCGGTCGGCGATGAAGGCCTCGATCTCCTTGCGGACCCGGATAGGCTTCATCCCCAGCCATTCGTAGATCGCGGCGGCGCGGTCGATATTGGCGGGGTCGGTCTTCTTGCCCGCCACCAGCTCGACGCAGGGCAAAAGGTAGACCGGGTTGAATGGATGGGCGACCAGCAGGCGGCCGGGATGGGTCATCTCGGCCTGCAGGTCGCTGGGCATGATGCCGGAGGTCGAGGAGGCAATCAGGGCGATGGGGTTGGCGGCGTCGATCTCGGCATAAACCTTGCGCTTGAGGTCGAGCCGTTCCGGCACCGCCTCGACGATCAACTCGGCACCGGTGACGGCCTCGGCAACCGAACCGGCCAGTCGCCATGCACCCTTGTTGCCGCGCGGCGCCAGGGTCAGGCGGGAATAGGCGTGGTCGGCATTGGCCAGAACCGCGCCAAGCTTGCGGGCGGCCTCGGGGTCCGGGTCATACACCGATACCTCGACGCCGTTTTCGATCAGGCGGGCGAGCCAGCCGCCGCCGATGACGCCGCCACCGAGGATGGCTGCTTTGGTGATGGTCATGTCTTTCACTCCGGTAGGTATTTGTCGGACCAGCTTGTCGCCGCCACACGGTCGGCGATCATCTGGTTGATCTTGGTGTCGTCATAGCCCAGTCGCGCCAGCACGGTGCGTGTGTCGGCACCGTATTTTGGCGCCGGGGCCGGGATAGTGATGTGGGCGTTTTGCGGGCGCACCGCGTTGGGCGCCACCAGATCGACCCAGCGGCCCATCGGGTGGCGGTCGTGACGGATGGCGCGGAAAGTGGCGTGGGCGATGTCGGGACCTCTGGCGCTTTCCGACACCAACGCATCGTCGCGGGTGCCCGCCAGGGTTGCCAAGGGCATCACCGCGGTCGTTCCTTGGGCAAGTGTGGCCTGCCAATGTGCAACCGGCTCGGCGATGAACCGGTCCATCAGCGCCTCGGTAAGCTCTGTCTCGGGCAGATGCGCGAGATCGGCGAGCTCCAGAACCCGGCCCAGCGCCACCGCCCTCTCGATGGGTGCGGCCAGGAAGAACCAGCCATCCGCGGCTTCGTAGCAGTGGTAGAACGGTCCCCAACCCTTGACCTCGCGGCCCGAGGGCTCAATGAACGGCGCGCGGCCATTGAAGTCATACATGAACGGGGCCTGGATCAGGTTGCCCGCCGCCGCGAGCGAGGTCCGCGCCAGCCCGCCCTTACCGGTCACTTCGCGCCGCACCAGTGCTGCCCCCAGCGCGACGCAAGCGCAGAACCCGGTCAGCACATCGATGGTGCCGAGATGGGCGTGCTCCTCCGGCGTATCCAGCCCGCCGCCGAAGCGGGCCATCACGCCGGTTGCCGCCTGGGCAAGATCGTCATAGCCGAGATGGTCGGACTTCGGCCCCCGCGCCGGGCCGCCCCAGGCGTCGAGCTGCACCAGGATGAGGCGCGGATGGGCCAGCGCCAGCGCATCAGGGTTCAATCCCAGCCGGTCGCGCTGGAGATCGGTGCCATTGAAGGTGACGACATCGGCTTGGCTCAGCAGTTGATCAAAGGCTTGGCGGCCCTCGGGCGACCTAATATCCAGTAGCAGGTTTTTCTTGCCGCGATTGGCGTGCAGGCCGAAGACGACACCGTTCCACGGGTCCATCGACGGCTCAATAGTGCCGATCTGGGTCACTTCGGCACCGAAGCGCGCCATGGTCGAGGCGATGGTCGGCCCGGCGATGACGTTGGTCAAGTCGAGGACCCTGATGCCGGTGAGCCAGCCGGAGGCGTTCGGGGATGATTTTGCCGTCCCCCTCTCCCCATCCCTCCCCAACCCGATTGTCGGAATCGGGGGGGGAGGGGGGCTCTCAGCGGCGAGGGCGGCGAGGATTTCTTCGCGGTGCTGGTCCGGCGCTGGGCTGGGGGTCTTGGTGAGTGCCCCTTCATCCCCGCCCAGCCAGGCGACATTGCCCATCTGGCGCATGCGGCCATGGCGCGGGTCGTCGACCTCGACGATCAGGCCGGAGGCGAGCGCGTGGGGTTCGGCCAGCCACTCGGGCGTCGTGCGCTGCGTTGTGGCGGGCGCCGGTTCGGCGCCGAAGATCTGTTCCCATTCCACCGCCGGGCGGGTCAGGAACGCGGCCTCCATCGCCCGCGTCAGCCGCGCCCGGTCGGCGGCACCGACGGGATAGGAGCGCAGGGACCAGGGGCCGGGCCAGTTTTTGTGGTCGGTGTAGACATCGAAGTCCGGCAGATTGGCCAGCAGGGCGTCGAGGCCCAGCGCCCGCAGCACCCGCTTCGGGTGCTCGCGATGCGAGGCGGCGACGACGTAGAAGCCACGGCCGTCGGCGCAGCGATAGGTGCGGTAGAACGGGTCAAGGAAGCCCTGCAAATCGGCGAAGGACATGTCCATCGCCTCGCCCGCCGCGCGCCGGCGGTCGATCTCCCGTTCGCGCGGGGATTTGTATCGATCCGGATAGCCTTCGATGCGCTCGGAGTTGTAGGCCAGCCCCTCGAAAAGGGCCGAGGCCAGCGGCACCTCGATGGCGTCACCACCCATTCGGCCCCGCGCCGCCAGGGCGAACAGCACCGACATTGCGCCGAAGACCGCGCCATAGGCCGAGGCCAGCGCCAAGGGCGTGAACGACGGGTTGATCCCCATCAGCACCCGGTTCAACCCCATATCGGTGAACTGCCCGGTGCGCGCGGCGATCACCGCCTCCCAGGCGGGAACCTGGGCGAGCTCCGGGTCGGTCGAGGCGAAGCCGGGGAGCGAGAGATAGACCAGGCCGGGATTGCCTTCGCGCAGCGTCGCGGCATCCAACCCGAGCCGGGCCATGACGCCGGGGCGGAAATTCTCGATCACCACGTCGGAACGGGCGGCCAGCGCCTTGGCGGTGGCGGCATCACTGGGCGAATTCAGGTTCAGCACGATGCCCTTCTTGCCCCGCGACAGCATGTCGAAGGCCGGGTCGCGCCAGCGCGACCCCTCCGGCGGGTCGACGCGGATCACCCCGGCCCCGAAATCAGCAAGCATCATGCCGACCAGTGGCCCTGCCAAATACTGGCCGAAGTCGAGAACCCGGATGCCGGAGAGGGGGCGTTGATCAGATGCGGACATCGAAGAGACGCCAATATGCCCATATCACTGGCGCGAGCGCCAAAATGAGCCCAAGGGAGACTACCAGTTTCCTTTGTTTTCGAAGTGCACCGATCCAAATCGACATTGCCGAAATAACAATCCCGCATATCGTCGACCAAAGCATCGGCCAACCTAGTATTCTTTTTAAACTCTCGAAGAAGCTATCCGCGGCAGGGCTTCCCATATCCGCGAAGGCGAGTGGTGCAATCACGATCGCAGCAACGATTGCAGTGCTCGACCTGATCCATCCACGCCAAGATGTAGCAAGCTGGGGCAACAGGAAGAGTCCGGCGCACGCCATCACGATGCCGATTGGCAGTATCATATTCATTGTCATCTGGGCGCCCGCTTCTGCAGCTTCAGCTTCGCTCGCACCTCATCCGGCCCGATCACCCGCGCGCCCATCCGTTCGATGATCCCAACCGCCCGGTCGACCAGTTGCGCATTGGTTGCCAGTACGCCCTTGTCGAGCCACAGGTTGTCCTCCAGCCCGACCCGGACGTTGCCGCCGGCCAGCACTGCCGCCGCCACGTAAGCCATCTCGTTGCGGCCGATCGAGAAGGCGGACCAGTGCCAGTTTTCGGACACGTTGTTGACCATCGCCATGAAGGTGTTCATGTCGTCCGGCGCGCCCCAGGGCACGCCCATGCACAGTTGGACCAGCACCGGGTCCTCGATGATCCCCTCCTTGGCCAGTTCCTTGGCAAACCACAGGTGGCCGGTGTCGAAGGCTTCGATCTCCGGTCGGACGCCGAGGTCGGTCATCATCCGCCCCATGGCGCGCAGCATGCCGGGGGTGTTGGTCATCACGTAGTCGGCCTCGGCGAAGTTCATCGTGCCACAGTCCAGCGTGCAGATTTCCGGCAGGCAGTTGGCGACATGGGCGACACGCTCTGTCGCACCCGCCATGTCCGTGCCCTTGGGGTTCAGCGGCAACGGGGTCTCGACCGGGCCGAAGATCATGTCGCCGCCCATGCCGGCGGTCAGGTTCAGCACCACGTCGGTGGCCGAATCGCGGATCCGGTCGGTGACCTCGCGAAACATGCCCGGATCGCGTGAGGGTTTGCCGGTTTCGGGGTCGCGCACATGACAATGGACTACCGCAGCACCTGCCTTGGCGGCCTCGATGGCGCTTTCGGCGATCTGGGCGGGCGAGCGCGGCACATGCGGCGAGCGGTCCTGGCTGCCGCCCGAGCCGGTGACGGCGCACGTGATGAAAACTTCGCGGTTCATGGCGAGGGGCATGTGATCCTCCGGGTTCTGCTGCTTTGGCCGACCTTGCGCCCGTGTTGCCATCCATGCTTTGCTATTTCGGAACAAAACTATGCTGAAAGCGTTTATCATGTTCACAGCCGACCCGAGTCCGCTGGAGATTGAGGTGCTGGTGCTGCCCGACACCACGCTGATTCTGGTCGCGGCGGTGATCGAGCCTTTGCGCGCCGCCAACCGGGTGCTGGGGCGGGCGCAGTTCCGCTGGGTGCTGACCACGCCGGACGGAGCCCCGGCGCCGACTCGATCCGGCATCCCGATCCCGGCGGCACGGCCGTTCGACCCGCTGGCCTCAGGGGCGCCGCTGGTGGTGGCTGGCAGCTACGACATCGCCGCCCATATGACGGCTGGGCTGGTGCGCCGTCTTGGCCGGGCGGGGCGGGCCCGGCCGATGATCGGCGGTGTCGAGGCCGGGGCCTGGGTTGTCGCCCGGGCCGGGCTGCTGACCGGACGACGCGCGACGACGCATTGGGAGGATCTCGAGGATTTTACCGCCGCGTTCCCGGATATCGACGTGGTGCCCCGGCGCTTTGTCCTCGACGGCAATCGCTTTACCTCCGGCGGGGCCGGTCCGACGCTTGACCTGATGCTGGAGCTGATCCGGGTGCGGCTCGGCTATCCGCTGTCGCTGGAGGTCGCCAAGCTGTTCACCTACGAGCAGTCAGCCGAAAATCCCGGGCGGGTCGATCAGGCCCCGGCGCTGACCTTGGCCCGCCCGCGTGAGCCGCATCTGGCCCGGGCCGTCGAGGCGATGGAGGCGCATCTGGACGAGCCCTGGCCAATCACCCGCATCGCCCACTTCGCCGGGGTCAGCGCGCGGCACCTGCAGACCCAGTTTCGCGCCCATTTCGGCACCTCGCCTTACGCCCACTATCAGGCGCTGCGCCTGAACCGCGCCCGGCGGCTGCTGATTGAAACCCGGCGGCCCGCCCTCGAGATCGCCGAGCTGACCGGTTTCGCTTCGCCGGCCAGCTTCGCCCGCGCCTATCGTCGCCAACATGGCGAAAGTCCGCGTGAGACGCGAGCGATGGCGCGGCGTTGACCGACGCTGGGACAAATCGCCCTGTATTGCGCCTGGTGCGGCGGTGGCATACTTTGCCGATGGAAATCTGGCGCATTACCGCTGTCGCGGAGACCCGGCAGCCTTACAGCTACCGCACTGACCCCGCCGTACAGCCCTTTGCCCGCAACCGCTTTCGCATCGCCGGTCGCCGGGTAGTTTGTTACGCACCGCCAGCCGAATTCCGCGACCGGTTTGTCGAGTGACCAAGCGATGACCGGCGGCATACGGATTGTGATTCTCGGCGGCTACGGAGTCTTTGGCGGGCGGCTGGCCCGGCTGCTGGCGGATGAAGCGCGGCTGACCCTGGTGATTGCCGGCCGCTCGCTGGCAAAGGCGCGCGGCCTGTGCGCCGGGCTTGGCGGTGCCGTCGCCACCGAAGCGGCGGTGTTCGACCGCGACCAGCCGGTCGAGCGGCAGCTGCGCGCGCTGCGCCCCGGTTTGGTGATCGACGCGATGGGGCCGTTCCAGGGTTATGGCAGCGATCCCTACGCGATTGTGCGCGCGGCGTTGGCGCTGGGCATCGATTACATGGATTTCGCCGATGGGTCGGATTTCGTGCAAGGCATCTCGCAGTTCGACGCTGAGGCCCGTGAGCGCGGCGTGTTTGTGTTGTCCGGCGTCAGCAGCTTTCCGGTGCTGACGGCGGCGGTCGTGCGGCATCTGGCGCAGGGTTTTCAGAAGGTCGAGACCATCATTGGCGGCGTCGCTCCGTCGCCCTATGCCGGGGTCGGGCTGAACGTGATCCGCGCCGTCGCCGGTTATGCCGGTCAGCCGGTGCGCCTGACCCGCGATGGCGGTGCTGCCACTGGCCACGCCCTGACCGACAGCCGCAACTACACCATCGCGCCGCCGGGACAGTTGCCGCTGCACAGCACGCGGTTCTCGCTGATGGACGTTCCCGATTTGCTAATGTTGCCGCCGGAATGGCTGGGGTTGCGGTCGATCTGGATGGGGGCCGGGCCGGTGCCCGAGATACTGCACCGGGCGCTGGGTGGGCTTGCCTGGGGGGTGCGGCTGCGCGTGATGCCGTCCCTGGCGCGGTTCGCCGGGCTGTTCCACTGGGCGATCAACCGACTGCGCTGGGGCGAGCATCGCGGCGGCATGTTTGTCGAAATTACCGGGGTGGATGCTGCTGGCGACGCTGCCAAGCGCTCGTGGCATATGCTGGCCGAGGGCGATGATGGCCCGTACATCCCGTCGATGGCGCTGGAAGCGCTGGTGCGCCGTTGCCTCGACGGACAGCGCCCCGCCCCCGGCGCCCGCGCTGCGATCCGCGAGCTGGAACTGGCGGAGTATGACCGGCTATTCGAGCGGCGCGCGATCACAACCGGTGTGCGCGCGGAGCCCGCACCGGATGCGCCGCTTTATGCGCGGATCCTCGGCGATGCCTGGGACCGGCTGCCTGAGCAGCTGCGCCGGATGCATACCCCGGGGGCGGGCAAATCCGCTGCGGGCCGTGCCAGTATTGAGCGTGGCCGCAACCCCTTGGCGCGGCTGGTGGCCGGGATTTTTCGTTTCCCGGCGGCGGGTGCGGATGTGCCGGTACAAGTTACCTTCAGCGCCATCGCCAGCGGCGAGCACTGGGAGCGGAATTTCGCTGGCCGGCGGTTCTCCAGCTTGCAGACCGAGGGCAAAGGCCGCGCCGACTGCCTGCTCGCCGAGCGCTTCGGGCCGTTTGAATTCGGCCTTGCTCTAGTGGTCGAGGGTGACCGTCTGCGCCTGATCCCGCGGCGGTGGTCGGCGTTTGGTCTGCCGATGCCGCTGTGGCTGGCGCCCGGCGGCGACAGCTTCGAGACGGTCGAGGACGGTCGATTTTGCTTCCATGTCGAGATTTGCCTGCCGCTGGTTGGGCTGGTCGTGCGCTATCGGGGTTGGCTAGTGCCGGGTGGCAGTTGATTTTTCGCATGACACCGCCCCCCGCCCACGCCTAAACCGGGGGCCGGAGGCTGCCAGATGATCACCCGCGACCGTGCCTATTTCCTGCTGCTAAATATCGGGCATTTCCTCGATCATCTGTTCACGCTGATCTTCGCCACTGTCGCGGCGCTGGCGCTGCACCGGGAATGGGGGCTCGGCTATGCCGCGTTGCTGGTCTATGCGACGCCTGGTTTCTTCGCCTTCGGCGTCTTTGCCCTGCCCGCCGGCTGGTTGGCTGACAAATGGAGTCGCGACGGCATGATGTGCGTGTTCTTCATCGGCATCGGCCTTGCGTCGATTGCCACCAGCTTCGCCGCGAGCCCGCTGCAGATCGGCATCGGGCTGTTCGTCATCGGGATGTTCGCGGCGATCTATCACCCGGTCGGCCTCGCCATTGTTACCGGCCGGTGGCGCAACACCGGAATGCGGATCGCCGCCAATGGGGTGTTTGGCAACCTCGGTGTCGCAAGTGCGGCGCTGATCACCGGGTATCTGATCGACAATGGCGGCTGGCGCATGGCTTTCGTGCTGCCGGGGCTGTTCTCGATTGCCATGGGATTAATTTATATGGCGCTGCGCTGGGACGGCATTGGCGAGGAGAAACGGACGCCGGAGAAGGCGGCAGCTTCCTCCGGTGCCGCCGTCGATCCCGGTCACCGGGCGCTGTTGATGCGGGTGTCGGGGATAGTGTTCCTGACCACGGCTGTATCCTCGATCATCTTTCAGTCGACGACGTTTGCCCTGCCGAAGATCTTCGACGAGCGGCTTCAGGGCCTGGCGGCCAGCCTGGCCGCCAGCCTGTCGGCGCGGCTCGACAGTGTCGCGGTGCCGGGGCAGGCCGACGTGGCGACCATGGTCGGCGCGCTGGCCTTCACGGTGTTTGCGGTGGCGTCGATGGCGCAGCTCATCGTTGGCAGCATGCTCGACCGGTTCGGCCCGCGTCGGGTGTTCATGGGCGTTGCGCTGATCCAGATCGTGTTTTTCTCGGCGATGCCGGGGCTGACCGATGGCATCGCGCTGGCGGTGGCGTTGGGGTTCATGCTGGGGGCCTTCGGCCAAATCCCGATCAACGACTACATGATCGGCAAGATGGCCAGCGGGCCGTTCCGGGCGCGCATATATGCCGTCCGCTACGTCGTCAGCTTCACGGTGCTGGCCGCCGCGTTGCCGCTGATCGCCTTCGTCTACGACAATTGGGGTTTCGATACGCTGTTCCGAATTCTGGCTGTGACGGCCCTGGTGATCCTGATCGCCGTCGCCTGCCTGCCCCGGCGGTTGCCGGAACCTGCGCCAGCATAACAAATCCGCCTTTGTGGGTCGGACTGCGGGCGTTAGTGTTCGCGAAGTAAAAGAGGCCGCATATGACTGACGACAAGAAAGCCGGTGAGGCAGAGCTTTATGCCCTGCTCGATGCCCACGGCATCACTTACGCCCACCATACCCACCCGGCCCTGTTCACCGTGGCGGATTCCCAGGCGTTGCGCGGCGAACTGCCGGGCGGGCATGTCAAGAACATGTTCATGAAGGACAAGAAGGGGGCGATCTGGCTCGCCACTTGCCTTGAAGACCGGCAGATCCGGATCCGCGATCTGGAGAAGGAGATCGGCGCCAAGAATCTGTCGTTCGGCCGGGAGGACCTGCTGTGGGATGTCCTCGGTGTGCGCCCCGGTGCTGTCACCCCCTTCGGTCTGATCAACGATGGTGCGCTCCCACAGGTGCAAGTGGCGCTCGATGCCCAGATGCTGGAGCACGACCCGCTAAATTTTCATCCGCTGCACAACGAAGCGACAACGACGATCTCGACGGTCGGCTTTCTGAAGTTCCTGACCCTGACCGGCCACCAACCGGTTCTGGTCGATTTCGACCGGCTGGAGGCGATGGAGCGCACCCGGCAGGTGGCGGAATGATCACGGTCAGCAATTGCCGCCGAGCCCCGCAAGCCCTATGTGGGGCGGTAAGTGCATGAAGATCGAGGAGCGGAAATGATTGAGCTCGGCAATGGCCCGACGGCGCCACAGGCCAACCAGGGCCAGCAGGCCGCTGATCTGGTGAAGGATACGACCGACGCCAGCTTCATGGCCGATGTCATTGAGGCGTCGCGCGAGACGCCGGTGATCGTTGATTTCTGGGCGCCATGGTGCGGTCCATGCAAACAGCTTGGCCCGATGCTGGAGCAGGCGGTCAAGGCCGCCAAGGGCGCGGTCCGGATGGTCAAGGTCAATATCGACGAGAACCAGCAGGTCGCGGCCCAGCTGCGGGTGCAGTCGATCCCGGCTGTCTTCGCTTTTGCCGGCGGCCAGCCGGTCGACGCCTTCATGGGTGCCCTACCCGCTTCCGAGATCGCGGCCTTCGTCAAGAAGCTGGTCGACCTCGGTGGCGGCGACGGGCTGGTTGAGGCGCTGGATCAGGCGGATGAGTTGCTGGAGACCGGAGCGGCCGCCGATGCGGCGCAGATATACGCCGCGGTGTTGGCCGAGGATCCCGCGAACGCCCGTGCATTGGCTGGGTTGGCTCGCGCCCACCTTGTGGCCGGGAATATTGAGATGGCCAAGCAGACGCTGGCAATGGCGGCGCCCGAGATCGCCAACGATCCCACCATCGTCGCCGTCCGCGCCGCCATCGAATTGACGGAGATGACCCAGGACACCGGCGAGGTGTCGGTCCTCAAGGCCAAGGTGGAGGCAGATCCGGACGACCACCAGGCCCGTTACGATCTTGCGCTGGCGCTACTGGCGGGCAAGGATAGCGATGGCGCGGTCGAGACCCTGCTGGAACTGTTCCGCCGCGACCGCGAGTGGAACGAAGGTGCTGCCAAGGAGCAGTTGTTCAAGCTGTTCGACAGTCTCGGCCCAAAAGACCCGCTGACCCTGAAGGGGCGGCGGCGGTTGTCGTCGATGATCTTTGCTTGAGGCAGGGATCTTTGCCTGAGGAGAACTGATGGCGCGGCGTTTCGCCCTCGCGGACCTGCCCGAAGTCATCCCGGTATTCCCGTTGCCGGGGGCGCTGTTATTGCCCCGCGCCCGGTTGCCGCTGAACATTTTTGAGCCGCGCTACCTCGCAATGCTGGATGATGTGCTGCGCTCGGACCACCGTCTGATCGGCATGGTCCAGCCCTATGAGAGCCCGTCGCTACCGCCAAAGCTTCACGTCATTGGCTGTGCTGGCCGGGTTACCAGCCTCAGCGAGACCGAGGACGGGCGCTACCTGATCGCGCTGACCGGAGTTTCACGCTTCCGTATCGGCGCCGAGGTTGATGGGTTCTCCCCCTACCGCCGGGTCAGTGCCGAGTGGGCCGACTTCGCCACCGATCTCGGTCAAGCCAAGGACGGAGCCGAGGGCGCCGTGAAATTCAACCGCGCGGAATTCCTCGCCGTGTTGAAGCGCTATTTCAAGGTGGTGCGGCTGGCATCGGACTGGGACTCGCTCAGCGATGCCGACCCGGAACTGCTGATCAACTCGCTGTCGATGATGTGCCCCTTCGCCGTTGAGGAGAAGCAGGCGCTACTGGAAGCCCCACGGCTCTCCGACCGGGTCGAGACCCTGTTGGCGCTGATGCAATTTGTCATCGCCTCGGGCGGCGACGATGACAGTCAGGTGCAGTGAGATGACCAATTCTGAATTTGAAGCTGGCCAGACGAATTCCCAGAAACCCAGCCCGAAGCTGCTGGAGACCCTGGTTTGCCCGGCGTCCGGCGGGCGGCTGGAATACGACGCCGACAAGGCCGAACTGATCTCAAGGACGGCGATGCTCGCCTACCCGATCCGCTCCGGTATCCCGATCATGCTGATCGACGAGGCGCGCAAGATCGACGGGTGACGGCGCTGCCCGCCCCGTAACTTCGGCTGAATTGGCCCCATCACGCGCGCCACGCGACCAAATTGCGCCTCGTCGCGCGCGAACAGACCCGCTAGACTCCCCCACAGTCAGGGCCGGCTCCATTCCCGGCCAAACGATCCGAGGCACGTCATGGGAGCCGTCAAGGGAGCGCTGAGCCTGTTCGGGGGGACCCTCCGCGACCTCGCTCCGATTGTCTTGATCGTCGCCTTCTTCCAGATCGCTGTTATTCGCCAGCCGGTCGACAACCTGACCGAGATTGCCATCGGTTTCGTGTTTGTTCTGATCGGGTTGGCGATTTTTGTCCGCGGCCTCGAGATGGCCCTGTTCCCCATCGGCGAGGCGTTGGCGGAGGCTTTCGTGCGCAAGGGGTCGCTGTTCTGGCTGCTGCTGTTCTCGTTCGCACTGGGCTTTGGCACCACCATCGCCGAGCCGGCGCTGATCGCGGTCAGCAAGGAGGCGTCCGAGGTCATGGTCGCCGCTGGCGTCATTGATCCGGGGCCGGGCAGCGCTGTGGGTTTTGCCCGGGCATTGCGCTACACTGTTGCCGTCTCGGTCGGGGTCGCGCTGGTCATCGGGGTCTTCAGGATCCTGAAAGGCTGGCCGGTCCAGTGGCTGGTCATCGGTGGCTATGCCATCGTGGTCGGATTGACGGCAATTGCCCCGGAGGAGATCATCGGCATCGCCTATGACAGCGGCGGGGTGACGACCTCGACGATTACCGTGCCGCTGGTCACTGCACTCGGCGTTGGGCTTGCCAGCATGATCAAGGGGCGCAACCCGATGATCGAGGGTTTTGGCCTGATCGCCTTCGCCAGCCTGATGCCGATTATTTTCGTTTTGATCTTCGGAATCGTGGTCCACGCATGGTCATGACCCTTGTCTCCGACCTGATGCGTACCCTGGCAGCGACTGTGCTCGATGTCACGCCGATTGCCACCATCCTGCTCGGCTTTCAGCTCGGTGTGTTGCGCCAGAAGATCGCCAATCTGCGCCGAGTCCTGATCGGCTCCGTCTATGTGGTTCTCGGACTTGGGTTCTTCCTGTTCGGCCTCGAACACGCGCTGTTCCCGCTCGGCAAGGTGATGGCCACGCAACTGACCGATCCGGCGTTTGTCGGTGGCGGCAGGCCAACCGCCGAGCTTGCCTGGTACGATTATTACTGGACCTATGTGTTTGCCTTCACCATTGGTTTCGCCACCACAATCGCCGAGCCGGCGCTGATCGCCGTCGCCCTGAAGGCACGCGAAGTGTCCGGCGGCACGGTCGGGTCGTGGGGGCTGCGGATCGCCGTCGCCCTCGGCGTTGCCGTCAGCCTGGCGGTCGGTTCGTTCCGGATCGTGACCGGAACGCCGCTCTATCTTTACATGATCGCCGGATATGTGATTGTCGTCGTGCAGACACTGTACGCGCCACGCATGATCGTGCCGCTGGCTTATGACAGCGGTGGGGTCACGACATCGACGGTGACCGTGCCGCTGGTGGCGGCGCTCGGTCTGGGTTTGGCCTCGACCGTGCCGGGGCGCAGCCCGCTGCTCGACGGTTTTGGCATGATTGCGCTGGCCAGCCTGTTTCCGATGATCACGGTGATGGGCTATGCCCAGATCAGCGAATGGATGGAAAATAGACGTCCGCGTGCGAATGATCGCGACGCGGCGAGCGAGGAGGGGAGCAGTCGATGAAGTTCAAACTTCTGGTGGTGATGACTGAAAACGATCTGACCGACCTGGTGATAGAGACCGCCCGCGCCCACGGCGCGACCGGCTGCACGGTCATCACCAATGCCAGGGGCGAGGGTCTTAAGCCGGCGAAGACCTTCCTCGGCCTTACTGTCGCCGGGCAGCGCGACATGATCTTGCTGATGGTCGAGGCACATCGCAGCCGGGATATTCTTGAGGAGATTGGCGCCGCCTGCCGGTTCGATATCGATCCGGGTGCCGGTGTCGCGTTCCAGATTGACATCGAGGATGCGATTGGGCTGCGAGCCCAGATCGAAACCATTCAGCAAGGAATTGGCGAGGAGGATTTGTAATGGCAGACCCGAACGTCAAAGTGGCCGACCTGATGCGGACAGCGCTCCATAGGATTGATGGTCTGGCCAGCGTGAAGGAAGCGATCGAGGAGATGAGCCGTCTCGGCGTCAGTTCGCTGGTGATCGAACGCCGCAATGTGGACGATGAATTCGGTGTCGTCACAGTGCGCGACATCGCCGCGAAGGTTGTCGCCGAGAACAAGTCGATTGCCCGGACCAGCGTCTACGAGGTGATGACCAAGCCGGCGCTGACGGTGTCGTTCGATATGAACGTGAAATATGCGATCCGGATGCTGTCGCGGTTCGGTATCAACCGGGCGCTGGTGACAAGGGACGACGAGCTTGTCGGCCTGGTGACCCTGCGCGACATGGTGGTCGGATACGCCGCCAAGGCAGAAACCGGGGAGTGAGCGTGGCGCGGCCCCGCCGCAACTGACGCGATGCGGGGAACGAACAGGGGGCGCAATGGAGCTTTGGATACCGATCACCATCTTCGCGGCGTTCCTGCAGAACCTCCGCTCGGCTTTGCAAAAGCACATCAAGGGGCGGCTGTCGACGGTGGGAGCGGCCTATGCGCGCTTCATCTACGCCTGGCCGATCGCGCTGGTCTATGTCATCGGGCTGCATCAGGTTGGCGGGCTGGCCTGGCCGACACCGAACGGGCAGTTTCTGCTTTATTGCCTGCTGGGCGGGGTCAGCCAGATCCTGTTCACGGTGCTGCTGCTGTGGATGTTCTCGTTTCGCAGTTTCGCTGTCGGCACCACCTTCTCGAAGCTCGAGGTCATCATGGTCGCCGGGCTGAGTGCGGCGATCCTCGGTGACGGGCTTTCGATGACGGCGGTGATTGCTGTTGGCCTCAGTGCGGTCGGGGTGATCTGTCTGTCGATGAACCAGGCCAACCTGACCCTCGGCGCGCTGTGGTCCGGCCTGATCGAAAAGCCGACGTTGATCGGCCTGTTGTCGGCGGCCTGCCTCGGCGCCTCGTCGGTTTTTTATCGCGGCGGCGCGCTGGCGCTTGGCCATGACAACATCGCCATGGCGGCGGGCTTCACGCTGGCGGTCAGTGTCGTGTTGCAGACGGTGATCATGGGCGTCTGGATCATCTGGCGCGAGCCTGGCGAATTGACACAAGTCTTCCGCCACTGGCGCTGGGCCGCACCTGTCGGGGTTGCCGGGGCGCTCGGCTCGATCTGCTGGTTCACTGCTTTTACCATCCAGAACGCCACCCATGTTCGCGCCGTGGGCCAGATCGAACTGGTGTTTACTTTCATTGCCACGGTTGTCTTCTTCCACGAGAAAGTTAGCCGCATCGAGGTCATCGGCATCGTGCTGGTTGCGGGGGCAATCTTGTTGCTGTTGTTGGCGGGGTAGGGTCTGCGGGTCACAGCGCCTGCCCCCGCAGCAGCCTCGGCACGTTCCCCTCGACGCCCGCTGCCTCGAGCATGAAGGCCCGGCGCAGGCCGCCGATGCGGTTGACGGCACTGAGGCCGGTGTCGCGGGCCAGCTTCATGACTGGGTTGTCGTTCGAGAACAGCCGGTTCAGCGCGTCCATGCCCAGGGCCAGCGCGGTGGCGTCAAAGCGGCGCCAGCGCTGGTAGCGCTCCAGCACATTGACCGCGCCGATATCCTCGCCAATCCGCGCTGACTCGACCAGCACCTCGGCCAGTGCTGCGACATCGCGGAGGCCGATGTTCAGCCCCTGACCGGCGATCGGATGGATGCCATGGGCGGCATCGCCCGCCAGCGCCAGCCGCGGCGCGACATAGCGTTCCGCCAATGTCAGGTCGAGGGGGTAGGCCCAGCGCCGCCCGGCCAGCTCGATCCGGCCCAGCCGTGGCCCGATCCGCGCCGCGATTTCGGCGGTGAAGGCGTCGTCGTCCAGCGCTTGCAGCCGATCCGCTTCCGCCGCCCGCTCCGACCACACCAGCGACGAGCGGTTGCCGGGTAGCGGCAACACGGCGAAGGGGCCGCCGGGAAAGAAGCTCTGATGCGCCCGCCCATCATGGGACAGCTCGTGGGAGATGGCGTTGACCAGCCCGGTTTGCGCATAGCCCCAGCGCAGCCGCCTGATGCCCGCTGCCTCGGCGACCGGTGACTGCCGCCCGTCGCAGGCGACGACCAGCGGCGCGTTCAGCATAGGGCCATCGACCAGCCGCACCGTCGCCCCGGTGCTGTCGTACTCGACCCCGGCCACCTCGACCGGCGCAAATTGGGTGACACCTTCAGCGTCGTCCAGCGCCGCCAGCAGGGCGCCGCGCAGCCAGCGGTCCTCGACGATCCAGCCGACTCGGCCCTCGTCCAGTTCACGCGGGTCGAAATGCAACAGGGGCACGCCGCCCGTAATACCCTCATCGACATGGATGTCGCGGATCTCCTGCGCCTTTTCCTCGACAGCGGGCCATACCCCCAGCGCCCGCAGCAACCGGGACGATCCGAAGGCAATCGCATAGGCGCGGCCGTCAAAATCCGGCTCGGCCCGGCGCTGCGCCGCGACGCGGTCCACAATGACGACACGCAATCCCGGCCGGGTCAGCGCCAGCGCCAGCGCCGGGCCGATCAGCCCGCCGCCGATGATGATAATGTCCGTGTTAATTCGTGCCTTCTTGGTCATGGGCTTTACTATCGGGCGGCTCTGGCGGATTGTCCATGACGGCAACCGGTCGGGGGTTGAGGCAGATAGTATGGGAGACATCGGATGAGTGATGCATGGCGGGGCATGAGTGCGGCGGATTTGGGCCGGGGCATTGGCGCCGGCAAGATCGACCCGCGCGATCTGGCCGAGGTGTTCCTGGGCGCGATGGCGAGCCATCCCGATACGGCGCGCATTTATGCGCGCACCACGCCCGCCCGCGCCCGTGCCGGCGCTGATGCAGCCGCCGAGCGGGCGAAGTCCGGCACTCGCCTCGGACCCCTCGACGGGGTGCCGATCAGCTGGAAGGACAATTACGACATCGCTGGAGAGGTAACCGAAGCGGGCTCGATGCTGCTGAAGGGCAAAGTGGCCACGCGCGATGCCCCCGCCTTCGCCGCCGCCACGGCTGTCGGATTGGTTTGCCTCGGCAAGACCCATATGTCGGAGCTTGCCTTCTCCGGCCTTGGCGTGAACCCGGTCACCGCCACATCGCCCAATGCGATCGAGCCAGAACGCGCGCCCGGCGGCTCCAGCTCCGGCGCCGCCGTCTCCACCGCGCTGGGGCTGGCGGCGGCGGGTATCGGCTCCGACACTGGCGGGTCGGTGCGGATTCCGGCGGCGTGGAACGGGTTGGCGGGGCTGAAGACCACGGCGGGCGCGATCTCGACGCAGGGTATCGTGCCACTGTCGACCACGCATGATACCGTCGGGCCGCTGTGCCGCACGGTCGAGGATTGTGGGCTGCTGTATGCCGCCATGGCCGGGCTGCCGCAAGTGGTTCCCGCGGCGGCAGAGCTCAGAGGCACACGGCTCCTGGTCCCCGAGACCGTTTTGCTCGACGGCTGCGATGCCGAGGTTGCCGCCGCCTTTGCCCAAACGCTTGACGCGCTGGCGGCGGCGGGCGTACGGCTGACCCGCGCCCCGGTCCCAGAGATTGCCGAGGCTTTCGATGTCGCCACCCGCATTTCGTCAATCGCCAACAGCGAGGGATGGCGCATCTGGGGTGCGGCCATCGAGGCCAATCCCGGCGTCATGTTCTCGTTGATCGAGCAGCGATTTCGCACCGGAATGTCCGGTACGGTCGAGAAGGACCGCGAGGCGCTGGCCGAGTTTGCCCGGTTGTCGCTGGGGGTGCAGGCGCAAATGGCGGCGGATGGCATCATGGTCATGCCGACATCGCCGATCTTGCCGCCGCCGGTCGCCCGGCTGCTGGCCGACCACGCCTATTTCGTCGAGCGCAACATGCTTGGGCTGCGCAACACGCGGATGGTCAACCTGCTGACGCTCTCGGCCTTGACCATACCTACAGCCGCCCCCATGGTTGGCCTGATGCTGGTTGCAGGGCCGGGCCAGGAAAACGAACTGCTGGCGCTCGGCCGGGCGATGGAAAGGATCGTTCGGTAAGATTGCCACACCAGAGAAGGTAGTTCAGCACGGCGCAATTGTTGGTACGATGATCGAAAAACTGTTGTGAAGCGACCCGCCTGCTGAGCTATACTCCGAATGGAATACGTAAAAGGGGCATTAAATGTTTAACCCGACCGCCATCGTATCGGCTGCATTCGGTGACTATTTGGCACAGCTCTACACCATGCATTTTTCTGGGCGCAAGCCGGAATACGCGGCATTCCTCGGTGGCGCTGCGCGCTTGGTGCTTGAGCGGCTCGGCAATTCAGATGCGCTTTATCATAATGCCGAGCACACGATGATGGTGACGCTGGTCGGCCAGCAGATCTTGCGCGGCCGGCTGTTGTCCGAGGCGTTGCAGCCCGAAGACTGGATCCACTACACCGTGGCGCTTTTGGTCCATGATGTCGGGTATGCGCGCGGCGCCTGCAAGGGCGATATCGGCGGCGATGTCGTGATCAATACCGCTGGCGATACGATCACGCCGCCGAGGGGTGCGTCGGACGCATTTCTCTCACCATACCACATTGACCGCGGTATCATCTACGCCCGTGAGCGCTTTGCTGGATCTGAGCTGATTGACGAGGAACGCATTGCCCGTGCGATCGAATACACGCGATTTCCAGTCCCTGCAGCACTTCGGGACGCGCCCAATGACAGCGAACCTGCGCTGGTTCGTGCCGCCGACCTGATCGGCCAAATGGGTGATCCATTCTACCACCGCAAGATAAACCGGCTTTATCACGAGTTCGTCGAGACCGGTAAGGCTGAGGAACTCGGTTACGACTCGCCAATGGATCTGGTCGAGCAATATCCGGAGTTCTTCTGGTCGCAGGTGCAACCCTATATCGGCCCCGCTCTCCGTTTTCTCGAACAGACGACTGACGGCAAGCAATGGGTCGCGCATCTCTACAACCACGTCTTTCAGGTCGAGCATCGGACCAGCTATCTCGGGCCGTTCCCGGGTCCGCGGCCCTAAGCGCTCAAGTTTGATCCGGTCATGCTCTGAACCCCGACACCCCCTTCCCGCACCGTCAGGCCCCACCATCATGTCTCAAGATATCGTCTCCGAATTGGCCCCAAGCGGAACGCTGCGGGCTGGTATCAATTTGGCCAACATCCTCCTCGTCACCGGGTCCACGGCGGCAGGCGAGCCGACCGGCGTTGCCCCCGACATGGCCCGCGCGATCGCCGATCGGCTGGGCGTTGCGGTCTCCTATGTGACGTTCTCCTCGCCCGGCGAGGTCGCCGACGCGATCAG
>DATLAW010000208.1:0-12011 GCA_035527255.1 Thermohalobaculum sp.
CTATCTCGGGTTCATCGAGATCGTATCCGCCCGGCTATGGTTCAGGCATTTGTCAACATGACCTAGGGGGCGCAAGGAGAGTATGCGCTTGACCATTGTTTCCCCGGCCCCTCCGGTGACGATCAGAATTGCGGTTCCGACGCATGGAGGAACTGCAGCTAATCCCGGAAAAAAGGAATATTTCGAATAGGCGACGACGGGAAATGCGATTGAGAGCAATCCGGCGATCGCCAGAATCTCTCGCTGCGCATCCGTCATTCGAGCTTGTGAAACCAGGCGGGGCAATAAACCACCGAGCAGCAGTTCCCAAAATCGGTACGGCGTGAGAAAGAACGCGTCGACCGTGTTGTGGTTCATCGCCCACACGCTCGAAGCCAAGGATAAGGTGAACAGGAAGACAAGTATGATGGTTCTCGCCCCCGTGTTCCAGCGGGCGAGCAGCATAAGCAATAGGGGGTAGAAGACGTAGAATTGTTCCTCCACCGCGAGCGACCAGGTGTGCAAAAGCGGCCGAAACTCGGCCGCGATTTCAAAATAGCCGTGGTTCGACCAAATGTGGATATTGGAGTAGAATAGGGCAGCGGACTGGGCGGCTTTTGCCAGCAAAATATATTGCTGTGGCAACGCGACAAACGCGCCCACAATCAAGCAAGCGCCAATCGTCGACAGCATCGCTGGCAGGATCCGGCGTGCCCGCCGTTCGTAGAACTTCAGCAGAGAGAAGCGACCCTGCTTAATGTCGGCATCGATGATGCTGGTAATCAGATAGCCCGAGAGAACAAAAAAGACATCCACCCCGACATATCCTCCGCCGAACCCTTTGATCTTCGCGTGGAACAGAACAACCGAAAGCACTGCCAGACATCGGAGGCCATCAATGTCGGATCGATAGGAAGTCACAATCAATTTGGCCGAATTAAAATGGCGCGATGAAAAGATTGAATCGTCAGTGCAGAATTGCAAAATTGCACAGGCAGGTCCTCGAACCTCGAGTAAAAGGCTGCGAGCAGCGGCCACCCGCGCAGGGACCAGCTGGAGTAGGCTTTGTCGCCGGTGAGGATGCGGTACAATGAAGCCCCCGTTGTTTTTCGCTCAAACCTTATTGTCCCGGGTTAACCGAGGAACGGCAAGGCGGATTGGCGGAGTGGGTGGGAAAAAATTGCGCGGTGGGCATTCATCGAATTTGGTGGCTATTGGCGCGTTGTCGACGGTGCAGACTGTTTGCACGTCAGCGCGGGTCAAATGTTACTGATGAATAAACGACCGGGCGCTACCGGAACGGAAGCGTTACCCGTATCGACGAGCGGGCTGCCTCGTTTGGCAAAATGGTGACCGAGCCGCCATGAACCTCGGCGATCTGGCGCACCAGCGGCAGGCCAAGGCCATATCCCTTAACATTCTGCCGGTTTGGCGATCGAAAGAACGGCTGGAAGACCTTTTCCCGGTCCGCCGACGGAATGCCGTCACCGCCGTCGCTGACGGTCACGGAGACCGCATCGTCCGAATGCGAAATCACCACCTCGACCGGAGGCGCTGCATGATTATGCGCATTCTCCAGTAGATTTCGGATCAGTCGGCGCAACAGGCGCGGATCGCCAAAAATTTCCGGCGCCCGGCCGGACAGATTGGAATCCTCATAGCGCGCGCATTCCTCCGCCGCCAGCGCAACCAAGTCGATCCTTTGCGACAGATCCGCATGCGATCCGGCATCCAGCCGGCTCATTAGCAGAATCTCATCGATCAGCGTGTCAAGCTCGGCAATGTCGTTCTGCAACGCCGATCTGCGCTCGGGGTCGCCGCCGTCCTTGAGCAGTTCAACCCCCAGACGGATGCGCGAAAGTGGCGTCCGCAACTCGTGCGAGGCATTGGCGAGCAGCATGCGGTGCGCCCCAAGCAGCGTCTCGATTTTCTCGGCGGCTTCGTTGAAGCTTTGCGCCAGGCGAGCGACCTCGTCTTGCCCCTGCACCTCGACCCGTGCGGCAAGGTCGCCTGACCCGATCCGTTCAACACCGATCTGAAGCCGCTCAAGTCGGCGGGTCAGCCGTCGAACAAACGGATAGGCCCCCAAGCCCACGCCCAGCCCGATGCTGCCAAGCAGCAGCGCGAGGTTCAGCAGTGGGTGGCGCCAGCCACGGCGGCCCAGATCAACCACCAGCCATCGCCCGTCGGGCAGGTTCAACACCCATGCCGGTGGTCCATGCATCCGGTGCCAACCACCACGCGCCGCATTTTCCGGCGGCGGACTGGCTTTGCCGCTGGCGGCAATCAGACGGCGATCGCTGTCGAACAGGCTGATATCAACGTCAAGCTGTTCGCCCAAACGCTCAATGACCGCGCGTTGCACGTCGCTGGAGGCCTCGGCAGGGGCAAGCGAGACGAACGCCAACCGACCCGTTATATCCATCACCTCACGGTTCAGACCGTCACGGCCAAAGACGCTCCACAACACCCCGGACAACACCACCACGATTGCCAGACTGGCGATGATGGTCAGATAGATCTGCAGATAGAGCCGCCGCCTCAGCATCGGGGCTCACCGCTCACGCCAGGGCGGGTTCTGGCGGGTTTAGTCCTGCGCTTGAGCGAAAACATAGCCAGCCCCCCTGACCGTGATCACCCGACGGGGATGCTTCGGATCATCTTCAACTTCTGCCCGAATCCGCGAGATATGAACATCAATCGATCGGTCGAAAGCTTCCAGGTTTCCGCCCTTCAACTGGTCCATCAGGTAATCGCGGCTCAGCACCCGCCCTGCCGCTCTCGCCATGATCTCCAGCAACTTGAACTGGTGCGTGGTCAGGGCGCAGGAGCGGTCCTCGATCCGGGCTTCCATCGCTCGTGGGTCGATTTCCAGGCGGCCAAACCGCAGGATCTCGGCTTGGCCTTCACGCTTGCCGCGCCGCAGAATTGCCCGCAACCGGGCCAGCAACTCGCGGGGCTCAAACGGTTTCGGAAGATAGTCGTCGGCGCCAAGCTCCAGCCCGACGATGCGGTCCATCGGATCGCCCTTCGCCGTCAGCATCAGAATGGGTACCGAACCAGCGGCGCGCAATGCACGGCACACTTCAAGCCCGTCCATATCCGGCAACATCAGATCGAGAATGACGGCGTCGAAGCCACGTGCGCGTTGCAGTGCCAGACCCTCGGCGCCGGTGCCGGCAATGGTCACCACAAAACCCGACCCGCCGAGATAGTCCCTGACCATCCCGGCGAGCCTTGCATCATCTTCGATCAACAGCATCTGCTCGGTCATCGCTTCCCACAGTCCCCGAAACGTGTTTCAGCCGCGATGATGACCCCGGCCCATGGCACGGAACTCCTCGATCCGCTCGTCCAGCACCACGCGCTGCTGCGGCGACAGAACTTCGGCCACATCGGCGAATGCGTCGACCAGAGTCTTGCTGATCTGCTCGGCTTCTGCAAGGCGCTCGGCACGCACGTTCTCAAGCGCTGTCCGGTCAATGACATCCGCCATCAGCAGATCACGCAGCTGCTGCCCGGTGTCGTGCATTCGGCCCTGCAGCGGCTTTAGCTCCAATGCCACCGCCTTTACCAGCCCGGTGATCTGGACCTGCTGCTCCGATGTCGCGTCGATCTCGATCGCCACATGTTTCACCATGCGCTCGATCCGCGCCTCGATCTCGGTCTCCGTCAGTTCGCTAAGCCGTTTGTGATCACCGCCATGCCTGCCGTCCTTGAACGCGGCGCTCAGCTTCATGTGCTGGTAGGTCTTGCTGTTGGAAAATGCCTGGGCACCAACGGCGCCGCCAAGGATAATGGCGGTCCCGGTCAGCAAGGCGACCATTTTCCGGTAGCCCGTCCCGAACCAGCCCTTTGGGGTGGCATCCTGTTTGTCCGACATCTTGTCTCTCCTATCCTTTGGTTTTTGGCTACTTGCCATTCAATCTGGCTGAGTTCGTTTCCCGGCCACGGTTCAAATCTAGGAGCACGTTGTTTCAGGCGTTTCTCTCCAGTGTAAAGAAATGTAAAGTTGCGGCAGATTCAGTGGCCCAATCGATGGCCCGAATCGAGCATCGAGGTTGGTCGATCCAAAAGCCCGCTCAACGTCATAGGCGGGAAAGTCGGGATAGGATCGTGCGTCATGGTTTATCGGCCGACGCGGGGCTGCGGGGCTGGAGTCTGGAAATTTAGCGCGAAGGTCGCCCCGACCTCGGATTCGCGCAATTCGATTGTACCATTGTGGGCTTCGACCAGGGACCGCACGATTCCGAGTCCGAGGCCAGTTCCGCCCGACTCGCGCCGGGTCGTGAAGAACGGCTCGTAAATCTTGTCTCTATTTCCGGAGGAGACCCCACGCCCGTTGTCAGAAATCAGGATGCCGAGCCCGCCATCGCCACACTCAACAACGAACCTGACCCAGGTCGCGCCTGCTTGCTCGGCGTTCTGGATCATATTGCCGGCAATCATTCTAAAGCTCTCGCCCGACATTCGGATCATGCAGGAACGCTCGGCTGGAACCACCGCCTCAACATATGAGAACTCATCGGCGAGGTCTCGAACAGCAGCGACAAGGTCGATCGATTCATCCAAGGGGCGGACGTTATCTGCCCGTGCAAGCTCGTTGAGCCGATCGACCAGCGACCTCAGCCGCACTGCATCGGCCTCGATATTGGCAAGGAAACGTTTGCGCTTTTCCTCGCCCATGCTTTCATGGTGCTCACCCAGCAACTCGGCGGCGCCGCGGATGGACGTGAGCGGCGTTTTGAACTCATGCGACACATGGGTCGCAAAGTCGCGAACGTATTGACCGCGTTTCTCCAGCGCCGCAGCCATGTCGAAGACGCTTTGGCCCAGCGCCGCCAGCTCACGCGTTCCATAGTGGTCCAGCGGCTCGATCATGCTGCGCCGACCCTCGGCCAGGTCACGCGCCTGTTCGGAGAGCGCCCGGATCGGGCGCAGCAAGGTTCGCGATGTAATCCAGGCAATTAACAACGTGAGCCCGAGGATCAAGGCGCCAATCGCCAGCAGCCGATAGAGCGAGCCGTACAGGTGGTGAAGGATGTTGTTCGGTGTGCGCGACATGTAAACAACACCCCATAAGCGGGCGTCCTCGATCACCGGGTAGGCAACGAATATTCGAATTCCGGTTCCGCGGCTGATCGATGTATAGGATGGTGTGGGCTCGTCTAAGATCCGTTCTCGGATCACACTCCGATGACGCCCATCGAGCGCATCCCGCACTTCGTCTACATCCGCCAACGATCGGCCGACCTCGCCCCGCCCGGCGATAACGACGCCGCGATAATCGAGCAAACGCATCCCCGCCAGCGTCGCGCGTTGCGCATCCAGGAAAAGCGCTGTGATCGCCTCGCCGATCTCTAGTGTAATCTGATCGGGCGGCTCAACGGGATCCCCCGCGTCGGGGCGCGGTGGCAGCACCGGGTCGGACGCCAAATTTATCTGCGGCAGGACGGGTGCGTAATCCTCGCCCGCAAGCGATAGGTCGATCGGGGTGACAGGCCGGCCATAGGTCTTGTGATCCGGCACGCGGTCGCGGATCGCTTGTCTATAAACGGCGCTTAGTACAGCGGCTTGGACGATCAGCTCGTTCTCGGTTTCGCGGACAAGCTGGTTCTCGTAGACCCGAAAGAAGAAAATGCTGGCGAGCGGCAACAACAGGATCACCAGATTGACGATTACGAGAATGGCGGCAACGCTTGGATGAAACTTTCTCGCAATGGCCGCTTTGTTCATGGAATGCGCTTACCTGCAGGTTCCTAACTTGTAACCGACACCATGAACGGTTTCGATGACGCTGTCACACCCGGATGCCTGAAACTTGGCCCGGATGTGCCGCACATGGCTGTCCACCGTGCGGTCCGAGACATGAATGTTGCCGCCATGGGCGATGTCGATAATCGCCTGGCGATCCCGCACCAATTGTGGGCGTTTGAGAAATCCCGTGAGGATCCTGAATTCCGTCGCAGTGAGCGAGATCTCGACATCCCGGAAGCTGACCTTGTGCTGCCCGGTCCATTGCGTGATGTCGCCGACGTGCAGGATCTCGGGATCAACTGCAGGCGCTGCGGCACGACCTCGTTTAAGGATAACTTTCACGCGAGCAACAAGCTCGCGGGGACTGAACGGTTTCGACACATAGTCATCGCCACCGATCTCCAGGCCGACAATCCGGTCGACCTCCTCATCGCGCGACGAAAGAAACAGGATAGGCACGTCCGAGGTCCTGCGAATTTCGCGACACGCCTCCAGCCCGTCCATTTCGGGCAGGTTGATGTCGAGGATAATCAGGTCGGGTTTTGCGGACGCATGCTTGGAAACCGCGTCCAGGCCATCATTTGCGACAAGCATTTGAAAGCCGGCCCGCTCAAGGGCAAATCCGATAACCTCCAGGATATGCGGGTCGTCATCAACAATGAGGATCGTCTGGGCCACTACTTGCTCCGCTCATGCCGTGTCTGCCGCCGTAGGAGGTGAGAACGTAATAAACATAACCGGCAGTGCGCACAACGGCATGAAGGGCGCGCCAATGCCTGGAAAGCGCGCCCTTCGCTGCCGTCACTGCTCGATCAGGCATGCCTTCGGTTTCGTCCGATCAGCGCACATCCGAGGGTAAGCAGCAGCATGATCAGCCCCAAAATCTGTGCTGGCTCGGGTGTCGAGCCGCCGCTGAAGGCGATCATGGTGCCCGGCACCTGCGCCTTCGTCGGCTGGCCGAAGCTGGGTTGCAGCTGGGCCTTTGTGCCCGGCTGCGGCGGATAGGCCTCTTTGGTCACACCTTTCACCATCGGCAGGGGAACATCGGCCGAGATCGCCGTCTCGGGCTCGGTATTGACGACTTGTTGCGAGGCAGCAATGAACGAGGTCCACTGGGTGACCAGGGAGTTCGCCAGGCCGAGCCCGGTGACCCGTTTTTCGATCTCCTCGTCCGACCATCCGCTCAGCCGCAGCTCCGACGGGACCATCAACTCGCGCATGCCATCGGCGACCAGCGAGCGCGCCCATATGAAGGGGATGGCCTTGCCGCCAGCCACAGGGGCTTCCGACGGCGCGAATTGCAGCGGCATCGACACCGGTCGTCCGTTGACGCGGCCATGGACCTCGACCACCTGCCCGGCGGTACCTTCGATCCGCCCTTGAACCCGGATCGAGTCGCCATCGAACAGATCGGGGATGAACGCAGGGGTCACGTCCTGCGGCGCAAGATCGCCCCAGTCGATCCGGATATCGGTCAGCACCGGTGTCCGCAGACGGCTCGCGAAGGCGATTGCCTCGGCATTTCCGTCAGTGGTCGGGTCAATGATCCGGGAAAGCCCACGGCCGAGCCGCGCCATCTCGACGATCAGATACCTGTTCACCGCCGTGCCGACACCAAAGGCATAGAGCCGCCCCTTGCCGACATCGCGGGCAATCAAGCGAAGGATTTCCGCCTCGTTGCCGACATATCCGTCGGACAGGAACACAACGATGCGCAGCAGGTTGGGCGGTGTCGGCCGGGCATAGGCCGCCCGCAGGCCGCTCAGAAATTCGGTTCCGCCACTGGCCTGCAACTGGTCGACATAGGCGGTGCCAGCGGCGAGGTTCCGCGGTGTGGCGGCGATGGCGCCGGTGCTGAATTCGTTCGCAGCGTTCGAAAAGCTGATGATGCGAAACGAATCCGCCGGTCTCAGGGTCTTCAAGGCATGACGCATGAAGGTCTTGCTGGCCTCGATCGGATTGCCGTGCATGGACCCGGAGGTATCGAGAATGAAGACCATTTCGCGGGCAGCAATATCGCCCTCCTGCGCCACCTGCGGCGGCTCGATCAGCATCGAGAAGGTGGTGCCGTCCTCGTCCTGATGGGTCAATAATCCGGCCTGTGGCTGCGCCGATGCGAGGGAATAACGCAGCACGAAATCGCGGTTGTCGATAGTGGCGCCGGCGCCGAGCGTGATGGTCTTGGCGGTCTCGCCGCCGGCCACATCCAGCCCGTGGGTCGCGCTGGCGACACTGTTGATCGGAATGCCGGAACGGAGGTTGACCTTCAACGACACCCGATCCTGATCGACCAGCGGCGGAATGGTCAGCCCGGCGACTTCCGGATAGGCCGGGGCGGTTGGGAATAGCCATTCTCCAAATGTCTGCTGAGCGTCAGATTCAGGCAGAAATCCTTCTTCTTGGAGTTCATCGCTATGGAAATCGACCAATTCAGCGATGCTGACCGTCTGTTGCGGGATATAGCGGGGGCCGACGACCAGCGGCACCCGCAGCTCGTAGGCACCGTCAATGCGGGGCACGACCTGGCTGTAGGTCATCGTGATCGTCACCGGCAGGCCCGGCATCAGATTGGCGATCTCCTGGGTGAACATGTTCGGCCGCTGCTGTTCGAGAAGGGCTGCCGCCTTGCCCTCCTGCTTGGCGGTCTCGAAGGTTTCGCGTGCCTCCTGACGCTTGGCGATGGTTGCGATGACCAACTCGTCGCCGACCTGCATCTGCATCGCATGGACCGCCGCATCCTTGTTCAGCGGGAACAGGTAGCGGGCATTCATTGGCGTCAGGGTCGGATTAGCGAAGACCTGACGCACGGTGATCGTCGCCAGATCGCCGTCCAGATCTCCGGTAACCTCGGTCTTCAAGACCGGCAGGGCGATCTGCTGGCCATCGATCTCGCCGAACATGTGTCCGCCAAGGCCGCCTTCGACGGTCAGTTCGGCACGGCTGACATGCGACGCGAGCGCAATCGTCAATGTCAGGAGCAGGCTCCAAAGCTGCAAAGGTCTCATTGAATTTCCAATCCTTTCGAGGTTGCAACGGGAATGGCACGGGCGAGATCGAGCGCGGCGAGGACGCCACCGGTAAACCGAGCCCGTTCGGGCAGTGGCATTGCTTCCGGCGATATGCGCTGCACGGCTGTCCATTCGTGGGCCCGGCCTTGCAGCCAAAGCCAGACGGCGGTCGAGACATTGGTGGTGACGGCGCCCTGATCCGAGACAAAGCTCACATCGATCCGGTAGCGTCGGCCGTCGGGTGCTATTGCGCGGTAAGCGGCGGTTGGGACCGGCTCGAAGACGGCGCCGAGATATTCGACGTCGAAGCCGAGGCCGCGCAGGCAATCATCCGGCGCATGCAAATGGCGCAGTGGCGAGGTCGTGCGGGTCACCAGCAACCCGTGCGGCCCGTACTCGGCCTTTGCCGCCGACCCGCCGAATTGGGTAAAGAATTGTTGCTCGCGGGCGGATAGGGGGACCACGTTGCGTTGATGGCCATCAATCGTCAGCGGCAATATTGCCGGCTCGGCGGCCCGGGCGACATCCAGTGCGGTCCGTGGCAGGCTGACGATCACACTGGCGATACCCAGTACGGCAATGCTGAGTGCGATGTGCGATCTGGGAGCCGTCGATCTATCGATCGGAATTCGGCTCCCCTTGCCGGCCCGTTCCTGGCAGCCCGCGCGCCGAGCGCCGGACGGCCGCCAGATTTGCCCGGCCCAAAGGATGACAATCATATAGACCAGCGACAGCGTAGATAGCCCGATGATGTCATGCCACGGTTGTTCCATGACCGAGATGCCACCGAGACGCTCCGGCTCCGCCAAACCCACCGCCAGAAGCGAAATCCGCAAGATGTTGGTTGCGGCCGCCGCGGCAAGGGTCAGGGCCAATCCGGCCAGCACCTGATGCGGGCGCGGCCGCACAAGGCTTGCAGCAACGGCAAATCCCAACAGCCCGAGCAACAGGGTACGGGCGCCCGAACACGGCAGATCGACCAACACATCGACACGGTTCACAATCAGCCGGGTGCCCTGGCAGACTGTGTCACTATAGACGACCGACATGACGCCACATGCGCCCTGGGCCGAGAACTCCTGCAACAGATAGCCGATGCTGCGTTGCAGAACCCGCTCCAAAGGCAGTGAGAACGCAAACACCACCGCCAACCAGCCGGGCGACACTGCCCGCATGCGATGGTCAAGCCGGAATAGGAGGCCGACAGCAAAGACATCGACCACCAGGCATATGGCACCGATGGTATTAATCGCCAGAATCTGGCTGGCAAGCCGCACGCCGCCGGACAGCGCGAGCATCAGAAACGCTGCCGGCTTCCGGTTGGATCGCCCGGCAACGACGACCGGACTGGCAGCACTCCATCCGAAAAGCCCGGCAGCAACGGCAAAAACAAGATAGCCGCTGGAGTCGTAGGCCGGATCAAGCCAGGTGGAGGCGAGCCAGATCGCCGGTTCGATCGCCAACACGATCGCGGCAGTGATCAGGAATAAGCCGGCCCATCCGACGCGTCCTTCGAAGAACGCGGTGCTGGGCTTCAGGAGGCGTAGATTGAGGGATCGACTGTACATCCGGCAAGGTTAACCCTGCGAGTTGCAGACCGACCGCAGATATTGTTGCGGTTCCGAGTTTCCATTGTTGCGAGTTTGTGCAGGTTTTTTTGACGTGACATCCTTCGGCACATCCTTCGGCGGCCCGATGATTTGCCCTGTCATGAACCGTTGTGGCTTCATTGTCCGTCGTCATGTTGGGAGGAACTCCGCCAAAAACTGGAGGCGGACCAAGATCGCGGTCTCCTGGGGTTTCTCCGGGGATGTTCGTTCTATATTCAGGACCGGAGCGATGCTGTAGTGACGGCACTGGTGGCGCAATCGAATCGGGACCGGGAAATCTGAATGGCAAATTCTGGGCATAGTATTGCCGAGAGCACCACAGCAGCGGGTGGCATCGGTTTCTTCGAAAAATGGCTATCAGTCTGGGTCGCGCTGTGCATTGTCGTCGGGATGGGCCTGGGCGCGGTGATGCCGGGAATATTCCAGGCGTTGGCGGATTTTGAAGTTGCTTCGGTGAACCTGGTTGTCGCCGTCCTGATCTGGGCGATGGTCTACCCGATGATGGTCAATGTCGATTTCGCCTCGCTGCGGCGGATCGGCGACCGGCCCAAAGGGCTAATCGTGACGCTGGTGGTGAACTGGTTGATCAAGCCTTTCACCATGGCGGCGCTGGGGGTGCTGTTCTTCGAGCATGTCTTCGCCGGTCTGATCCCGCCCGAGGATGCGCAATCCTATCTGGCCGGGGTAATCCTGCTGGGTGCGGCGCCGTGCACGGCGATGGTGTTCGTGTGGTCGCAGATGACCCGCGGCGACCCGACCTACACACTGGTCCAGGTGTCGGTGAACGACGTTGTAATGGTGTTCGCCTTCGCCCCGATCGTCGCGCTGCTGCTGGGTATGACCGACATTATCGTGCCGTGGGAGACACTGCTCCTGTCGGTGGTGCTTTATGTGGTGATCCCGCTGTGCGCTGGTCTTGCCACCCGCGCCAGGTTGATCGCAACCGGCGGCGAGGCGGCGGTCAGCCGGTTCACCGCGGCGATCAAGCCGGTGTCTGTGCTCGGCCTACTCGCCACCGTCGTGCTGCTGTTCGGCTTTCAGGGTGGGGTTATCATTGAGCGGCCGATGGTGATCGCGATGATCGCGGTGCCGCTGGTGATCCAGTCCTATGGCATCTTCGCCATCGCCTACGGTGCCGCCTGGGCCTGGCGGGTGCCGTTCAATGTGGCAGCACCCTGCGCGCTGATCGGCACCTCCAATTTCTTCGAGCTGGCGGTCGCGGTGGCGATCAGCCTGTTCGGCATCGGATCGGGTGCTGCACTGGCGACCGTGGTTGGCGTCCTGGTCGAGGTCCCGGTGATGCTGTCGCTGGTTGCCTTCGCCAACCGGACGCGCGGGTTGTTCGAGGCGAACCACCACATCGCCAACGACGGCGCCGAGACCAAGTGAGCCCGGGTTCTGGGCCGTCGCTGCCACTGAAATGACGTATTTGTCGGGCAAGCTACTCAAGGGGGGCAATATGGATTGTATCTATATACCAACGCGATTGCCCGAAACGCTGCGATCTGATATTAATAAATCGCTAGGTCATGTTGACAAATGCCTGAACCATAGCCGGGCGGATACGATCTCGATGAACCCGAGATAGCTGGTGGCGGTTTTGTCGTAGCGGGTAGCCAGCCTTCGCGCGTTTTTCAGCTTGTTGATGCAGCGTTCG
>DATLAW010000209.1:0-2531 GCA_035527255.1 Thermohalobaculum sp.
GGGATTTGCGCAAACGCCGTTTGAATCGGCAAACTGCATAATCATTCACGCCATAATGTTTGCTGGATGCTAAATCGACCAAGGAGGACGGCATCATGGCTGTTCGCCATGGCACGATGACCGCCTATAACGAGGGTTGCCGCTGCGACGTGTGCGTTAAGTGCTCCCGCGAGTATCGCAAGAGCCTGTATCAGCGCAACAAAGCCCGGAAGCTCTCGGCCGCACCAGATTTCACCCCGGAGCGGCGCAATGTGACGACACTGCCGGCGCCTGACGCCGAGCGCGCCGCCGGGGCGGTGGAGATCGGCGTCCTGGCTGAAATCGACGGCCTGTCAACCGCAGACAGCCGCAAGGGACTGGTCGAGGTCGCGTTGGCATTGGCCCGGGTGCTCGATAACCCGATCGCCATCGCGCAGCACCCAAGCGCTGCGCACCGGCTGAGCGAGACGCTGGACAAGATCCGCAAAGGATCGGATTCCAAGACGTCGAAGTTGGCCAGCGTCCGCATGATGTCGCGCCCGGCTAAGGCCGTCGGTTGATTCTGGGTTGCGAGCAACCGCGGATCTTCACCCGGCCTCGCCGCGATCTGACCCCGGAAACATCGCACGGGTTTGCGGCGATCGCGTTCGCCGAGCGGGTGCTCGAGGTGAACCTGTTCCCGTGGCAGCGGTGGCTGTTGATCCACGCGCTCGAGCTGAACCCCGACGGCTCGTACCGCTACCGATTCGTCTGTGTCAATGTTGCCCGCCAGAATGGCAAGACGCTGGTAATGCTCATCCTGGCGCTGTGGCACATCTACGCTCTCGACAGCCCGACGGTGATCGGGACGGCGCAGGATCTGGCCAACGCCGACAAGGCGTGGGGTGAGGCAGTCGAGTGGGCGCAGTCCGACGAGGAACTGGGCGAGTTGATCGAGAAGATCAACCTTGGCCACCCGAAGTACATGCGGCTGGTCACCGGCTGCCAGTACCGCGTCGCCGCCGCCTCGCGCAAGGGCGGCCGCGGCTTCTCCGGCGACCTGATCCTGCTCGACGAACTGCGCGAGCATCAGACATGGGACAGCTGGAGCGCGGTAACCAACACGATGAACGCCCGCCCGGATGCGCAGGCGTGGGCGTTCAGCAACGCCGGCGACGCGCTGTCGATCGTGCTGCGCTACCTGCGCGCCCAGGCCCACCGGGATCTCGGCTGGCCCGACGGTGACGCCGACGCCGAGCTGCTCGAGGGGCTCGACGAAGACATGCAGGAGTACCTGGCCGAGGTCGGCGACGAAGATGTTCTCGGCTGGTTCGAGTGGTCAGCGCACCCGTCGGTCAAGCGCACCGACAAGCAGGCATGGGCGCAGGCCAACCCCAGCCTAAATCACACCGACATCGTCGCCAACTGTGTGACCGAGCGGGCGATCGCGGCGGCGCTGCGGACCAATCCGCCGTCGCAGTTCGAGATCGAAGTGCTCTGCCGCTGGGTGTCAATGGCCGAGGCCGGGCCGTTCCCCGAGGGGGCGTGGCGCGAGACGCTGGACAACGATGCCCGGCCGGACCCAGACAGCCCGAGGATTGTGTGCCTGTCAATGTCGTGGAACCGCGGGCGCTGCTATATCGCTCGTGCCGGCAAGACCGCCGACGGCATTCCGGTCGGTGGCATTGCCGCCGACCGCGCCGGCACCGACTGGGTGATCCCGTGGCTGATCGACAACCGCGATTCTTACTCCGGCATCGTGATCCAGTCCAACGGAGCGCCGGAGACGGCGCTGATCGAGGACATCGGACTGGCCGACGATGGGTCGCTGCCGATATTGCCGTGGGGCGGGGCCGATCTGGGCAGCGCTACCGGTCTGATCTTTGATCGGCTCGAGCGTCGCGCGATCAAACATCTGGCGCATCCGGGCCTGGACGCCGCAGCGACGACCGCCTCGATCAAAGTGCTCAGTCAAGGCGCCTGGGTCATCGACCTGGCCAACAGCCCGACCGACGCAGCGCCGCTAAAGGCGTTCATCGGCGCGATATGGGCACTGGAGACCGCGCCGAAGCCACATAAGTCCGTTTACGAGGTCGCCGACCTCGCAGTCCTGTGACAGGAGGCAAGACCGCATGGGCCTAGCCTCATGGCTTGGATATGCACCACGGCCGCCGAAAGCCGTTGTTCGGTGGCAGCAACCGGTCGACCTCACAGCCATCCTCGACGGCCTGATGCGCCAGCCGGTGGACAAACTTTGGCGCGAGCAGCCGCATCTGCGTACCGTCGTCGATTTCATCGCCCGCAATATCGCCCAGCTCGGGCTGCATGTTTACGAGCGTGACGCCCATGATGGGCGCAACCGTGTCCGAGACGGGCCGCTGACGGCGCTACTGGGCCACCCGAACGCCGACACGACGCCGTATGAGCTGATCCGCGACACCGTCGGCTCCATGTGCCTGTACGACAACGCCTTCTGGCTTGTCGGCCAGGATCGGGCGGCGCCGTCCGGATGGTTTATCCGGCATATCCCGTCGACGTGGATCATCGGCACCATCGGCCAGGGCGCGTTCGGG
>DATLAW010000210.1:0-10252 GCA_035527255.1 Thermohalobaculum sp.
CACGGCTTGCCAGCCCGCGATAGTGCCGCCACTCAGCAGGCAGCGGTAGGCGGAATAGCCGACGATCATCAGGATCAGCGCGCGCAGCACGGCAACGGCCACTGGCATGTCGATGAAGTCATGGCCAGCATTCGTTGCAAGCAAAATCGATGCCGCTGCGGCAAAGGGCATCCGGTTCCGCCAGACAATAGAAAAGGCAACCAGAAATACATTGTCGTCGATTTCGATCATCCGAGATTTCATGAAACATTCCAGTTCGATTGCGGAGTGAGTTCGAAGATGGCGTCAATTTGATCTTTGATCGAGGGCTGGTAACGAAAAATTTTATCACAACGAATGTGTGACGTCACCGAAACCCGGCGGCGCGCAAGCCTCCGGCCCGGCCGATCCGGCCCCCCGTAAGCCATTCCCAACGGCGCCATGTTCCCCTACTCTTGCCGTGAAACCGCCGAGGGAGATCCGCTTGCCCACGCCCATAAATCCTAACCTCGCCCGCGCCATCGACCCGCCGATCATGGAGGTGCTGGGTTGGGTCCGCGCGACCAGCTTTCCACCCGACCGGCCGCTGATCAACCTCAGCCAGGCCGCTCCGGTCGACCCGCCGCCCCCGGCACTCTGCCAGGCTTTGGCCGAGGCAGCCTTGAACGATCCCGGCGCGCATCTCTACGGACCGGTACTGGGCGACACGCCGCTGCGCGACGAGATTGCCGATCGCTGGTCGACCATCTATGGCGGCCAGATCGACGGATCCGAGGTCTGCATCACGTCCGGTTGCAACCAGGCGTTCTGCACCGCCGTCGCCACCCTTTGCGCGCCCGGCGATGCGGTGATGATCCCGGTGCCATGGTACTTCAATCACAAGATGTGGCTCGACATGAACGGCATCGAGGCGGTGCTGATCCCCTGCGACGAGGCCATGCTGCCCGACCTTGCAGCCGCCCGTGCCTCGATGAAGCCCGCAGTCAAGGCGATCCTGATGATCACGCCGAACAACCCCAGCGGGGCCGAATACCCGTCCAGCCTGCTCGACGCCTTTTATACCCTCGCGGCTGACCACAACGCCTGCCTGATCGTCGACGAGACCTACCGCGATTTCCACTCCGGCAACGGCGCGCCGCACGCCCTGTTCAGCCACCCGGACTGGCGCGACGTCTTTATCCACCTATACAGCTTCTCCAAGGTCTTCCACCTGACCGGCCACCGCGTCGGCGCCATCGTCACCGGCGCCCCCCGGCTGGCCCAGGCCGAGAAGTTCCTCGACACCGTTACCATTTGCCCGGCCCGCCTCGGCCAGATCGGCGCCCTTTGGGGATTGCGCAACCTCGGCGATTGGGTGGCCGCCGAACGCGACGAGATCCTGTCGCGCAAACGCACGCTCCTAGCTGAATTCACCCAGCATCTGCCGCAATGGAAACTGCGCGGCGTCGGCGCCTATTTCGCCTATGTCGAGCCACCCTTCGACATGCCCTCAAACGTCCTCGCCCGTAAACTGGTCGAGCAGCAATCCCTGCTGACCCTGCCCGGCACCATGTTCGCCCCTGCCGCCACCGACGACCAGAACTGGGGCGGTGAACGCCAGCTCCGTATCGCATTCGCCAATGTCGACGCGGCGGGTATCGCCGAGATGCGCCGCAGGCTGACGGCCTTTCGTCCCTGATTCCCGCCTCGACTTGCACCTTGTGCGCCCAAACCGGGCGCTTTAAGAAACCGGACGACCCAGCCACCCCGGTGGCCCAAAGCCGAAAGCGAGAACGAGATGCTGCATTCCATGCGCAAGGGTGTTAAATCCCTGCCCGCCAAGGTCCTGATCGGTCTGCTGGTCGCCAGTTTCGCGGTCTGGGGCATCGGCGACATCTTCTCGTTCCGGCTTGACAGTCGGGTGGCGCAGGTTGGCGACACCGAAGTTGCCGCAACTCGCTTCATCGATGCGTTGAGGCGCGAGCAATCGCGGATTTCCCGCCAAGCCGGGCAACTTGTTTCCTATGACATGATGCGCGCTGCCGGCCTTGACCAGCGCGTCCTCAGCGGACTGATCCGTGATGCGGCCTTCACCGAGGAGCTTGACGGGCTCGGCATCGCGGCACCTGACGAGGCGGTTGCCGATGCTATCCGTTCGAACCCAACTTTCCAGGGCCCCGGCGGCGAGTTCGCACCGCAAGCCTATTCGATTTTACTGGCACAACAGGGCTTCTCCGCTGCCGAATTCGAGGCGTTGACCCGGACCCTGCTGACCCAGCAGATACTGACCGAGACCGCCGAGGCCGCGATCCTGCCGCCACCAGGCGCAGGTGCCCGCATTGCTGCCTTTCAGGGCGAGAACCGGGTCGTGACCGCAGTGACCCTAACCCTCGACTCAGCGCCCGATCCCGGCATGCCGGACGAGGGCGCGCTCCGGGCCTACTATGAGGCCAACGAGCCGATGTTCACCGAACCGGAGCGGCGCTGGGGCGAATACCTCCATATCGATGCGGCCAAGCTGCGCGCCGATCTGGTCCCGGACGAGGCGACCCTGCGCGCCGAATACGAGGCAAACCTTGACGCCTACACGGTCGAGGAAAGCCGGGTCATAGACCAAATCGCGATCCCCACCCGCGAGGCGGTCGATGCGGCGATGGCGCGGCTGCTCGCAGGTGAAGCAACGTTTGAAACCCTAGGGGCCGAGTTCGGGCTGGAGGCAGAGGACCTGTCACTCGGTAAGGTCACCCGCAGTGATCTGCCCGACGCCGCCGCCGGCCTGGTATTCGACGAAGAGAAACCGGGCATCATCGGGCCAGTTCAGTTACCGGCTGGCTTCGCGATCTTTCGCATCCGTGAAATCTCGCTTGGCGGCGCCGCGCCGTTTGAAGCCGTTAGCGCCGCGATTGGCGGGCGGCTGGCAAATGACCTGCTGTTGGTACGAGCCCCTGAATTTGCCAACCAGATTGACGAGCTGCGGGCAGAGGGCCTGTCGATGCCCGAAATTTTCCAGCGCATCGGCGTCGATGCCGGGGTTGCTTATGGCACATTCGACGGCCTGGCGCGCGATGCCACATTGGCGGACGGAACCACCGCCGCAAGCGTCGAGGCCAGCCCTGCGTTTGTCAGCGAGGTCTTCACCGCGCTGGATGCGGAAGAGCGCGACCTGGTTGAAACCCCAGATGGCGGCTATCTTCTGGTCCAGGTCGCACGCATCGAGCCGAGCGCGGTGCAGACGTTGGATCAGGTCCGCGACCGCGCGGTCGCCGCTTGGCAAACCGCTGAGAAACTGAAGGCGATCGAGAGTAAAGGCGCCGAGCTTGTCGCTCGGTTGGGCCAGGATGCGTCAATCTGGGATATCAGCGCGGAACTGGGTCTGACTGCAAAGCCGCACGGGCCCTTCAGCCGGATGAGCCCGCCACCGGCCTTGCCCGGCGCCCTGGTCGAGGCAATATTCAAGGCCGGACCAGCGGGCGGCGCCTCCGCCGTCAGCGACGACGGCACCCAGGTCATTGTCGCGCAGGTCTCCAGCATCACGCCGCTCGGACCCGAGGCAATAGCCACAAACAGTGCCGCGATCGACCAGGCGCTGGCGGATTCTCTGCGCTCCGACATGACCGAGTATTTTGCCCGCGCCGTCGTCGCCCGCCACGACGCCCGGATCGAGTCCGGCGTGATCGACGAGGTCTTTCGCCGCCTTGGCGCCAATGGCGGCCTGGACCAATGAGCAGCCCGGACCAATGAGCGGATCGGCACGCAAACCCAGGGCCCGGTGATGGACCTCAACCCGTCCCTCGACGCCTTCACCCGCGCCTATCGCGGTGGCGC
This sequence comes from Thermohalobaculum sp., assembly GCA_035527255.1. Classification (GTDB taxonomy): domain Bacteria; phylum Pseudomonadota; class Alphaproteobacteria; order Rhodobacterales; family Rhodobacteraceae; genus Thermohalobaculum. The sequence continues at coordinate 3,784 of DATLAW010000210.1, forward strand.
CAGCCAGGCTGTCTGGGCCCAGGTGGTCGCCGATATGGACACGCCGGTGTCGCTGATGCTGAAGCTGACCGATGCGGCGGCGAACAGCTTTCTGCTGGAGTCCGTCACCGGCGGCGAAATCCGTGGGCGCTATTCGGTGATCGGCTTCGAGCCGGACCTGATCTGGCGCTGCCACGGCCATGCTGCCGAGATCAACCGCATTGCTGGCACCGATGTCGATGCCTTTACGCCGGAGCCGTTGCCGACGCTGGATAGCCTGCGCGCCCTGATCGCCGAAAGCCGGATCGACCTGCCCCACCAGTTGCCACCAATGGCGGCGGGTCTGTTCGGCTATCTCGGCTACGACATGATCCGGTTGGTCGAGCGTCTGCCTGAGCCGAACCCCGACCCGCTCGGTCTGCCCGACGCGGTGCTGCTGCGCCCTTCGCTCGTCGCCATCGTCGACAATGTGCGCGACATGGTCACGCTGGTGGCGCCGGTTTGGCATTCGCCCGACGTTGATGCCGAGACCGCCTACCGGGGCGCCTCCGCCCGGCTGATGGCGGCGCTCGAGGCGATCGACCGAGCGCCCGCGCATGGCACGCCGGTCACCGCGGTAAGCGAACAGGCGGCGCGCGAACTCAACGCGGTTTCCAACACCACGCATCCTGAGTTCCTCGAGATGGTCGAGCGGGCCAAGGAATACGTCCGCGCCGGCGATGTCTTCCAGGTCGTACCCTCGCAACGCTGGTCGCTGCCGCTGGATGTCGAGCCGTTCTCGCTGTATCGCGCGGTGCGGCGGGTCAACCCCAGCCCCTACCTGTTCTTCTTCAACCTCGCCGGCGCAACCGGCGGCTTCCAGATCGTTGGCGCCAGCCCGGAGATCATGGTCCGCGTGCGAGGCTCAAAGGTCACCATCCGCCCCATCGCCGGCACTCGCCCACGCGGCAAGACCCCCGAGGAGGACAACGCCTTTGAGGCGGAGTTGCTGGCCGACCCCAAGGAGCGGGCCGAACACCTGATGCTGCTCGACCTCGGCCGCAACGATGTCGGCCGGGTCGCCAAGATCGGCACCGTCGACCCCAATGAGCAGTTCACCGTCGAGCGCTACAGCCACGTCATGCACATCGTCTCCAACGTAGACGGCGAGTTGCGCGACGACCACGATGCCCTGTCGGCGCTCCTCGCTGGCCTGCCCGCCGGCACCGTCTCCGGCGCCCCGAAAATCCGGGCAATGGAGATCATCGACGAGCTGGAGAAGGAAAAGCGCGGCATCTACGCCGGCGCCATCGGCTATTTCTCCGCCGCCGGCGAGATGGACACCTGCATCGCGTTGCGCACCGGGGTGATCAAAGACGGCACCCTGTACGTCCAGGCCGGCGGCGGCATCGTCTACGACAGCGACCCTGAATCCGAGTTCCAGGAAACCGTGAGCAAGTCCAAGGCCCTGATGCAAGCGGCAGCCGTAGCGCGGAACTTCAACTAGAGCCGTTTCCGTCGCAGAGTTGCGGCTGATGTGCGAGATCGGCGGGTATGCCGGCTAATGCCGGGCAGCGACAGACAACCATTCAGCCTTACTGATCCGAAATCCGGATATGTCATCGGTATTATACGCCCGGCGGTGGCCCTCGCTGGCAAGTCCGCACTTGGTTAAAACGCGTTGAGACGCGGCATTCTCCGGGTCGGTGGTCGCGACAATTTCCTCCATAGGCGTGTCTGCGAAGGCGAACCGCAGCTGCCGACGGCAGGCCTCGGTCGCGTATCCCCTCCCCCAGGCCGAACGCTTCAAAATATAGCCAATCTGGATCTCGCCGGGTGGAATCTCGGCGCCATGGACTAGTGACCAATCGATATCGTCCCGATCGATCGGCAGTGGCAACAGGATTGCGGTGCCAAATTTTTCTGCGGTTACCTGGTCGATCAGACACCAAACCCCAATGCATCCACCGCCTGCGCGCCGGCATCGGTCCGACATATTGTCGACAACCTGCTGGCGCGTCTTCAGTTTGCCGAGATGTTGCATCACCTGCGGGTCGGTGAATTGCTCAAAGCAAATATCAAGGTCGTTTTCGCCCAACGGCCGCAGTAGGAGGCGATCGGATTTGAGGGTCAGGTTCATGGCGCAATCGATATCACAACGGTGTTGCGGTGTGGAGTTCGGTGATGTTTGTATTGCCGACGAAAAGCAATCATTCGAGCGCCGAGGTGGTTCGTTTCGAGACACGGTGTTCGGCCAGACATTGTTGGTGTGAAAGGCATGACCATGACGGATCGACCCCTTGCGGGCATCGCCAATCCAGACCTCGCGGTAACCGACGACCTGAAACCGCGCTGGAACAGTGCGGATTGGCGGCAGCGCGGTTTTCACAACCTGCACCAGACGGCGCGTTACGCCATCAGCCTGCGTGCGGCGCGGGTTTTGACCCTGGGGAAATGTATCGACCGGCGCATCGGCGATCTGGCGGAGGTCAGGCGGTTGACCTCCTCGACGATGTTCTCGGCCATGGTCGTCGTCCGCGGGCAGGAGGTGCTGTACGAGACCTATGCGCCGGATTTTGGTCCCGACCGGCCCCATTCCATCATGTCGATCACCAAGACCCATCTTAACCTGGTGTATGGCGGGCTGGTCGAGGCCGGGCTGGTTGATCTTGATCGCACCGTCGGTTCGTATCTGCCAGAGATTGGATCGGGGTACCGCGACGCCACGTTGCAGCAGGTGCTGAACATGGACGTGGTGAATGACTATTCCGAGGATTACAGCGATGCCGCCACGTCGGCTTATCTGCACGAGGTCCCGATGGGCTAGCGGCTGTCGGATGATGGCAACGAAGGTCTGGGCGAGCACGCATTCCTGGCCGCCATCACCAGCGCCGATGTGAACAATCACGGGACGCACGCGTTGTACAAATCGGCCAATTCAGATGTGCTGCGCTGGATCGCCGAGCGGGTCAGTGGGCGGCAGCTGCGCGCCTACTTCGCCGATATCGCCGATGCAGCCGGGGTTGAGGGCGGGTTCCACCTTACCACCGACCGGGCGGGACGGCCCTGGGCCAGCGGCGGCGGCTGCCTGACGGCACGCGATCTGGCCCGATACGGGTTGTTGTTTGTGCGTGGCGGCGCCGGGGTCAACGGCCGCCAGGTTGGCAGCGCCGCGTTTATCGAGCGCACACGGGCTGCCCCAGGCAAGTCCCTGCCGCCGCCACGTGATTTTGTGCGCTACAGCAACCAGATGAACACTGACGGGCGCTGGGTCGGGCATGGTGGCTATGGCGGCCAATACATGCTGTGCGATCTTGAGAGCGGCGTGGTTGGCGTATTTTTCTCGGTGCTCGAGAACCGCGACTGCGACGACCCGGAGAACTCGTGCGAGATTATCCGCATGCTGGCGGAGGTTGCGCGCAGCGTGTGACGGCAATCACTGGTAGTCGCGCGGGAAGGACTGCTCGAACACCCGCTCGACGAACGGCGTGCGATCGTCGATGGCAACGATCCGGGCAATCATGTGGAAATGGGTCTGATTCGCGCATGGTAATCTCGGTCTCGATCCGGAGGCGCCAGTCGCCACGGTTGAATTCGTGGGTGCAGGCAACCTGGCTGACAGCCTGGCAGGGGTCGTCGCGCTGGACTGCGAACTCGTTGACCTTGGTATAGGCGGCCTCGGTTTCAATGTTGTCGATCACGTAGCGGCCGTCGTCGCGGCTGGCCCAGTGGTCTGTGGCGACAACACCGAGCGGTGCGGGCCGGTATTTGCCGGAGGCGCCTCGGTCAGCGTGGTGCCGGAGAGGTGAAAACGCCGTGGTGACACGTCGCCTGAGGGCCATTCCGGCAGGGCTACCCAGTGCCCTGGCCGGCGGTCGTAACGGGGGGGGCCGGGCGGACACTATCCAGGATGGAGACGCGCATTGCCGGGTCCGCTTCGACCCCGGTATCAACGCCTTTCAGCCAGCGTCCCACCAGCGCTTGCTCTCTTGCATGAAACCGATTGCCGGGCCGGGCATGCCCTGGTGCGGGTACTTGTGGCCCCATGGTCCGACGATCCCTTTGGCTGGCACCGACAGGTTCTCGACCAGCCGGAACACCGCCGCGGACCAGTACGTTGTCGCTATAATCGTCGGAATTCATCATCGCCGAACGCTCACTCGGCGCCAGCAATACCCGGATTATCTGGCGCCACATCATGCCGAACGTGATCGGGCCGCTGTTCATTCTGGCGGCGATGGATGTGCCGGTTAGGGTGACGGCCGAGGCAGGACTGTCGTTTCTCGGCCTCGGGGTTCTGCCGCCGACGGCGAGCTGGGGGACGACCCTGAGCTTCACCTTCCTGGGCGAGGCGCTGCGCGATGTGTTCGACCCGCGCCTGCGCAAAGGGCAGTAGCTGATTGGGAACCGGGTAGTGATCCGCAACCTCACGGTCGATTTCAAGACCCCCGGTGGACGGGTCCATGCGCTGTGCGACGTCAGCTTCGACGTGCCGCGCGCCAAGATCGTTGGTGTGGTCGGCGAAAGCGTGTTGGCGTCGCCCGGGCGCTGGCGCTGGAGCCGCGGATGATCATCGCCGACGAGCCAACGGCGGGGCCGGATGTCTCGGTACAGGGCGAGGTTTTGAACCTGATGCGGGCGTTGCAGGTCGAGCATGACCTGCGCTACCTTGCGATCACCCACAACCTGCCGGTGGTTCGCCATATCTGTGACCGGCTGGCGATCATGTATCTGGGGCGCATTGTCGAGCCGGGCCCCTGCGACCAGGTATTCGCCCAACCGGCGGATCCATATACTGGGTCTTTGGCGCGCGGCGTGCCACTGCCGGACCCCGACAAGCGCCGCCAATTGATATCGACCGAGGGCGGCAACACCGCCGCCTCGCCCGAATTGGAGACCAACGGATGACCCGCATTGTCGACGACTTCCCGCATCGGATACGCGAGCAGACACACGCGTGGATCCCACTGTCCGACGGCACCCGGCTGTCCTGCCGCTATTGGCTGCCGGAAGAAGCCGAGCAAAACCCGGTTCCGGCGATCCTGGAATACATCCCCTATTGCACCCGCGACGGAACAGCGGCGCGGGACGAGGCCATGCATCCCTATTTTGCCGGTCATGGCTATGCCGCCGTCCGGGTCGATATTCGCGGCAGTGGCGAGTCTGATGGCGTGCTGGTCGACGAATATCTGAAACGTGAACAGGACGACGCCGTCGAGGTCATCGCCTGGCTGGCCGAGCAGCCGTGGTGTAGCGGGCGGGTCGGCATGATGGGAAAATCCTGGGGCGGCTTCAACGGGCTGCAAGTTGCGGCGCGCCGCCCGCCAGCACTGAAATGCATCATCACGGTCTACTTCACCGACGACCGTTACGCTGACGACATCCATTACATGGGCGGGTGTTTGCTGAACGAAAACCCGAACTGGGCCTTTGCGATGTTCCCGAGCTTGGCCCGTCCGCCCGACCCGGCGCTGGTCGGTGACAGCTGGGAGGAGACCTGGAAACAGCGCCTTTAGGTCGCCCGGCCCTGGACCATCGATTGGCTGCGCCACCAGCGGCGCGACGCGTTCTGGAAACACGGGTCGGTTTGCGAGGATTACGCGGCGATCGCCTGTCCGGTCTTCGCCATCGGTGGTTGGGCCGATCCCTACACCAACCCGGTGATGCGGCTGCTCGACGGGCTGGATGTCCCGCGCAAGGGGCTGATCGGGCCCTGGGGCCACCAGTACCCGCACCACGCCAATCCCGGCCCCAATGCCGGTTTCCTGCAGGAGGCGCTGCGCTGGTGGGACCACTGGCTGAAGGACATCGACACCGGGATCATGGCCGAGCCGATGCTGCGAGCCTGGATGCATGACAGCTACCCGCCGCGCGCGCTATACGACGACATTCCAGGCGGATACGTCGCCGAGCAGATCTGGCCGGCCCCCGATGCGTCGTCGCGCCTATTCCATCTGAATGCGGACGGGATCGGGGATCAGGCTGAGGTCGAAGCCGCGCTGTCGGTCACCTGCCCGCAAACGCTGGGTTCATGCACGCCGATCTGGGGCAACAACGGCAACGGCGCGCCGGAGTGTCCCCTGGACCAGCGCCCCGACGACGCGTTGTCACTGGCCTTCGACAGCGCGCCGCTCAGCCAGCCGCTGGCCTTTCTCGGCACGCCGGTGGTCGCGCTCGATCTTGCGATCGACCAGCCGCAGGGTTTCGTCGTGGTGCGGCTGTCCGAGGTTCTGGCCGACGGCGTGGCGACCCTGATCAGCTATGGGCTGATGAATTTAACCCATGATGCGACCCACGAGACGACTACCCCGGTGGTGCCAGGGCAGCGCCGGCATGCGACGGTGCGGCTGAATGACAACGGCCACCGGTTCGCGGCTGGCAGCCGGGTCCGGGTCGCGGTCTCGACAGCTTTGTGGCCGATCGTCTGGCCCTCGCCGCACCCGGTACGGCTGACGGTGTTCACCGGCGCCTCAACGCTCGAGCTGCCGGCGCGCCAGGATCGGGCCGGGGA
>DATLAW010000211.1:0-5072 GCA_035527255.1 Thermohalobaculum sp.
TAAAGCACTTCGAGATTACGTTGGAGCATAACCGGCCGCCTTCAGGTAATTCCAGCACTCTTGAGCAGTGAACAGATTACAAATGTCACCGATGGCGTTCATGAGCTGATCGAATGTTCTGGCGCCGATCCTGCGCAAGTGAGCCTTGAGCTTTGAGAAGGCCATTTCGATTGGGTTCAGATCGGGGCTGTATGGGGGTAGGTACAGGAACCAGCACCCATGCTCCTTGAGCACCTTGGCCGCGGCGGCGTTCTTGTGCGTGGAGAGATTATCCAGGATCACCACGGTCCCCGGCTCCAATGCCGGGGCGAGTTGGGTGCGGATGTAGGTCTCGAATGCGGCTCCGTTCATCGCGCCCTTGATCACCCAAGGCGCGATCAGGTTGTCCGAGGTCAATCCGGCGATGAATGTCTGGGTGTTCCATGATCCGAAGGGCGCCGCGCCGTAGAGCCCGGTTGAAACCGTCGCCATTGGCGTGGGTATCGGCGTTGCCATCATAATCTGCATCGCGCTTTGCGACAGCCCCAAAGATTCCAACAATAATACGAACAACTGATCTGTTCACATTTGACTACATGAGGCGAATGGAGCCAACCAGACCCGCCATTTCGGCGGCTCCGTCGGCGTGGGCGCTGGCCTAAAACCTACCCCCCGCCAGGCTCAATTTCCCAGACAATCGTCACGCTGGCCTGAACCGTGCTTTGCCCGGCCTCGATCGGCACCGATGACCTCTCGACCTGAATCATCATGCCGGGCTGCGGCTGAAAACTGCCGCCTTCCCTGATCGACAATATTCCCGCCAGCTTAACTCCGGCCGCCTCGGCATAGATGTTGGCGATCCGCTTCGCGTCGGCCACGGCCGCACCGCGCCTCGTCGGTCACTGCGCGATCATCGCTCAGGCCGAAGCGGATCGAGTTGATCCGGTTCGCCCCTGCCTGCACCACCTCGTCGAGTATAGCGCCCATGTCGCCAAGCGCCCGGATCGTCACCGAAACCTCGTTGACGACGCGGTATCCCACGACCTCGGGCGTCCGCTCCGGCTGGGTTCCCGACACCCGGCTGTATTGCGGCTCGACAAACAAGGATCCAGTCTGGATGTCGCGCGGCTCAACGCCGGCCTGCTTCAGCGTCGCAATCAGACGCCCGGCCAGCGCATTATTCGCCGCCAGCGCCTCGGCAGCGGTCTTGCCGCCGGCCTCGACCCCGGCCCGGATGGTGCCGATATCGGGCGCGGCGCTGGCCGAACCTTGTCCGGTCACGGTCAACGTCGGCGGCTCGGCCAGTACCGGCGCCGCAACTGCCACAACGATCGCAACTGCAAGCGCCACAACTAACTTTTGCATCTCGAGCTCTCCCCCGGTTCCGTCAACAGTCCAAAAGCAACTGCCGCCCCACAACCGGAGCGGCAGAATATTCAAGTGCCGCTGCGCAAGGAAGCGATTTCAACAGTAGCGTCAGTTTCAGGCATCGCTCAGTTCGATGGTCACGAAGCGCTGATCGCCACCACGGGCCACCAGCAGCAGCACCGACTTGCGATCATTGGCGCGGGCGCTGTCCAACGCATCGCTCAATGCCTCGACCGAAAGGACAGGCTCCTGGTTGATCGAGACAATCACATCTCCTGGAAGCATCCCCTTGCTCGCAGCATCGCTGGCCGGATCGACTTCGGTAACCACCAACCCTTCATTGCCCGGCTGGGCGCTCAAACCGAGCCCCGCGAGGTCGGTTCCAGTTTCCTCCATGGGCGCCACTGCCGCGGCGGTTTTCGCAACCGGCAGCGTCCCGGTGTGGACGGTGACGCTGTTCTCCTTGCCGCCGCGCCATACGACGACCTGGGTTTCGGTCTTCGGCGCTGTCTGCGCCACCGCCGTGGTCAGGTCGCGCAGGGTCGCGATCTCGGTTCCGCCGAAGCGCAAAACCACGTCGCCCAGCTTAAGCCCAGCCTTCTTCGCCGGGCCGTCCTCGACAACGCCTGAAACCAGCGCGCCCTTCGCGCCAGCCAACCCCAGGCTATCGGCGATCTCTCTGGTCACCGGCTGAATGCTGACGCCCAGCCAGCCGCGCTCGATCGAGCCGTTTTTGATCAACTCGCCAACGATTGCGCGCGCCTGATTGGTCGGAATTGCGAAGCCAACGCCGACATTGCCGCCCGAAGGCGAAAAGATCGCGGTGTTGACCCCGATCACATAGCCATCCTGGTCAAACAAAGGTCCGCCCGAGTTGCCCCGGTTGATCGCCGCATCGACCTGGATGAAGTCGTCATAAGGACCGGAATGGATGTCACGCCCACGGGCCGAAACGATCCCCGCGGTCACTGTGCCGCCAAAGCCGAAGGGGTTGCCGATGGCGACCGCCCAGTCACCGACCTGGATCGCATCGGAATCGCCCCAGGGCACCGTCGGCAGGTCGTGCCCGGCTTTGACGCTGACCACCGCAAGGTCGGTCTTTTCGTCGCGCCCGACCAATGTGCCCGTCAACTCGTCACCATTCTGCAGGATCACCGTGATCGCCTCGGCGCCGTCGATGACATGGTTATTGGTCACGATCAGCCCAGCCGCGTCGATGATGAAGCCTGATCCCAGACCCACCGCCTTCGGTCCCCGTTCAGACGGGGCAGGGCGGCCGTTCGGCATTTTGCCAAAGAAGCGCTCCATGAATTCGCGCATCGCCGGGTCATCCGCCCCTGGAAGTCCGGGCATGGCGGTATCCGCCTGGCCTCGGCCCTCGACACGAACCGTCACCACCGCGGGCCGGGTCTTTGTGACCAACTCGGCGAACGAGGGCAGGGTGGCCGCGACGGCGGCAGGGGCGAGGGTTGCCGGCGCCATGATCGGCGCGACGGCAAACAATGCGCCGGACACCAAAAGTGCCGTGCGCAATCGTGATCTGTTCATGGGTGTTTCCTCGATGGTCAGACCTCAAGAGCTGGTCCGCACTACCAAGTAGTCATTGCGCTGTTCCATTTGTAGACCCGCCCGGCTCAACGCTCACAGGATTGTTAGAGATGCCCATCTCGGCCAGATCAACCACGTTGCATTGCAAAACTCTTACAATGAACTCTTCAATTTCTTGTGCTTCAACACCAGATAAGACACAGTGTCGGACCGAAATTTGCAAAATGAGGGGCCACCATGGAAGGTATATCTGTTCTTGGCATTGTTGCCATTGTTCTCGTTATTTTCACTATTATCCTGGTCTCGCGCATGGTGCGGACCATCCCGCAGGGAGAGAACTGGACAGTCGAGCGGTTCGGCCGCTACACCCGGTCGATGAGACCGGGGATCAACTTCATAATCCCGCTGGTTGATGCGATCGGCGCCAAGCTCAACATGATGGAGACCGTGCTCGATATCGAGGGCCAGGAAGTCATCACCCGCGACAACGCCATGGTCCACGCCGACGCCATCGCCTTCTACCAGGTGATCGACGCTGCCCAGGCCGCCTATGAAGTCCGCGATCTCGAGCGGGCACTGACCAACCTGTCGATGACCAATATCCGCACCGTGATCGGTGCCATGGACCTCGACGAGGTGCTGTCGAACCGCGACACCATCAACTCGAAGCTGCTGCATGTCATTGACGATGCCGCCCACCCCTGGGGTGTCAAGGTCACCCGGGTCGAGATCAAGGACCTGCGTCCGCCGGTCGATATCGTCGAGGCGATGGGCCGTCAGATGAAGGCCGAGCGCCTGAAGCGGGCCGAAATTCTCGAATCCGAGGGCCACAAGCAATCCGCCATCCTCAAGGCCGAGGGCCTGCGTGAAGCCCAGATCCGCGAGGCGGAGGGTCGCCGCCAGGCCGCCTTCCTCGATGCCGAAGCGCGTGAGCGTTCGGCCGAGGCCGAGGCCAAGGCCACCACCATGGTCTCCGAGGCAATCTCTGCTGGCGATGTCCAGGCGCTCAACTACTTCGTGGCGCTGAAATACGTCGAGAGCTTGCGCGACCTCGCTGCCTCGCCCAACTCGAAGACCATCATGATCCCGCTCGAGGCCGCAGGCATCGCCGGGGCCGTCGCCGGGGTCGCCGAATTGACAAAGTCCCTCGGCGTCAAATCGAGCTAGTTTTGGCAGTAAAGGAGTAGCGTCTATGGAGATCGACCTTTTCGGCTTTCTCGACGGGGCTTCGCCCTGGTGGTGGATAGTGCTGGCGCTGGGCCTCGGCGTGATCGAAATGCTCAGCTTCACCTATTTCATGCTGTGGCTGGCGCTGGCCGCCTTCACCGTCGGCATCGGGCTGGCGATGTTCCCTTCGATGCCAGGCGTCTCGCAGTTCCTGACCTTCGCTTTGTTGGCGATCCTCTACACCGCGATTGGCTGGGCCTATGTCCGGCGCCGGAAGGAAAAGGATCATCATCCCGGCTTGAACCAGCGCTCGAACGCGATGATTGGACGTCAAGCGGTCGTCACTGAAGCATTCTCGGCCGGTGTCGGTTGGGTCGAGCTTGATGGCGTCCGCTGGCGTGCGCGGCTGGTCAATGGCGCGTCAGCACCCGAGGCTGGCACCACCATGTCAGTTGCCTCCGCCGAGGGCATGACGCTGACCGTGGCCCCGGTGAGCTGAGCGCATAGTAGCGATTCGAGATTTGCGAGATTCGGTGTGATCTCGCGAATTCTCCCGTAAAAAGAGCAAGAAACTCGCGCAATACACGCATAGGTTGCAAAACCGACACTAACTGCCTGGGAATCGGTATCGCGGCTATCCTTGCAAGCGCACCTAAGTCAGCGCCTCCAAACCAGTGCCGCTAACTGTTCCTCACGATCTGCTCGAGCGCGAAAAGCTCCGGGTCATCAACCCCCAGCTCCCTCAAATGTGCCACGGTATTGAGCAGATAGTCGCGGTTGGTTCCGGTCGGCCCTGACGATTCGCAGATGATCGCCGCCTGATCCTCCAGTGGCATCCCACCGGCATATTGCGGATGGGTCCGGTCCAGAATGTAGCAGATCGCATCGACGCTTTCGCCCTCCGCCCACCCGGATCCGCGATCAGGGCACAGCAGGGTGACCTTGTGCTGGACCTCGAAATACGCCCGCGACACCAGCTCCCGCTCGGCCAGGTAATGACGCACCTCGTC
>DATLAW010000212.1:0-20074 GCA_035527255.1 Thermohalobaculum sp.
GCGCAGTCCATGACCTGGGTCACTTTTGTCTCGGCGATTTCGAAAGGATACACGCCAACGACAGCCACGCCTTTGGTGTGGACCGTCATCATTATCCCGGCGGCGCGGCCCTCGTCCAGGTTGAAAAACCGCTGCAACACGTAAACGACAAACTCCATTGGAGTGTAGTCGTCGTTCAACATCAATACCTTATAGAGAGACGGCCGTCTAGTCCGGGGCTTGGTCTTGACGCTGACATCGGCATTGTTGCCGCCGCGACCGGGCTTGTTGTCGTCGTCCTTGCCCAAAACCGGAGGGCGGGCCCAAGTGAAATTCAAGGACGCATTTTTCATATCGATTGTGCTGTCCATTTGCGGTCAAGTTCATTTTGCGCTGCTGCGCACCCTGAAACCAATATATTGTAAAGCAAAAAAGAGGAAAGGGGGCCGGAGCCCCCATTTCCGTGGATTGCGTTGCGCAAGGGAGAATCAGGCCCTCGAATCCTTGCTGGCCTCGACGGCGGTGGTGACGCGAGGGTTCAGTCGCACGAAGGTCTCCTTCGCAGTCGCAGCATGCATTTCTTTCAGCTTGGTCGCCTCAGCAACAAAGCCCTCAACCGAGGTCCTGCCAAATGCCATCTGCTTCTCGACAAACTCGTTGACCGACGTACAAGCAATCAAATCCTTCGCGACGGCCAGGTTGTCCTTGTAGGTTCTCTTCGAACGGGCGGCAATCTCGGCGCTCATGGACTCGGTCGCTTTCGACGATTTTTCCATTATGTAACAAAGGATTCTACATTTCCTTGGCTGAAATCAACAGTATTTTCGATGCCTTTGGCGATCTTCTCGATGCCCTCCTCCATGGTCTTCTGAAGATCAACAGTAGTCTCACTCGCCTTCTTCGTCGCGGTCTCACTCGTCGTGGGCTCCTATCGAGTCTGCGCTTGGTTGGCGGCTGATTTGGCGGCCGTTCCATTGCCTCTGAATAGGGGAAATGCCTCTTAATATGGAAGAATGCTGCAGTGCATCAATAGAATGATGGTGCGACGCGCAATTTTTTGGCCTCAAAGCGCATTAAAACGGAAAATTAATTATTTTCTGTTTATCAAATGAATCACAGTATGTTACGCTTCTAAACGAACAACGAAAATGAACAAGCGGTGGCAACACACCGCGTTCGGCGAGCAATTGGTTGGGGTAAGCTGTTATGCAAGTAGCCGGGCAAGGCATCCGGATTCTGTTCGTTTTGGTGGCGGTCTTGCTGCTGAGCGCGAGCGGGGGCCGTGCGATAGCCGCGCAGTATTCTGCGATCGTAATGGATATGCGTGACGGCACAGTGCTGTACGAATCCAATGCCGATCGACGTCAAGCACCAGCGTCATTGACTAAGATGATGACGCTGTATCTGGCGTTCGAGGCCGTGGAGAACGGCCAAATCAAGTTGGATCAAAAGGTCCGCGTTTCCCGTCATGCCGCCAGTCAGCCGGCCTCGAAGCTCTATCTCAAAGCTGGTCAGAAGGTCAGTATCCGCAGCCTGATTCGCGCCTCGGCGATCAAATCGGCCAACGATGCCGCGGTGGCCCTGGCCGAGGCCATAGGCGGTTCGGAGAAAGCCTTCGCCGGGCTAATGACTGCCAAGGCGCGGCAGCTGGGTATGGCCAACACGACGTTCAAAAACGCAAACGGTTTGACCTCCCGCGGCCATCTCTCGACGGCGCGCGATATGGCCACCCTTGGCCGCCATTTGTTTTTTGATTTTCCGCAATATTACAACATCTTCAGCCGCAAGACCGGGCGAGCGGCCGGCAAGCAGGTATGGACGACAAACCGACTGCTCAGTTCATACAGAGGTGCGGACGGAATAAAAACCGGTTACACCAATGCGGCGGGCTACAATCTCGTGGCGTCGGCGCATCGTGGCGACAAGCGGATCGTCGCGGCGTTGTTCGGCGGCAAGTCTTCCCGCTCGCGCAATGCTCAGATGGTGAAACTTCTCAACAACGGCTTTGCGCGGGCCGGCACCCGTGTCGCGATGGTCGCCCCGCGTGGTCAGCAACCAGTTGTCGCCCGCGCACCATTGCCACCGGCAAAGCCCGGCGCACCGGCTACCCGGCTTGAGATTCTCGCCCAAGTATTGTCTTCGGAAGCCGTCGCCGCTACGCCGCCGTCGAACTCACTCATGGCGCCGCTATATGCAGTGGTGCCGCAAGCTCGGGCAGAGCGGGATCGCGCGCCGATCCGGACCGTAGCGGTTCGCGGTGGCAATCAGATGCCAATCCCGGTTCCTCGCCCGAGCTGGGCTGTGCAACTGGGTGAGTTTCAGAACCGCGCCATTGCGGTTGCCCGGGTACGCGAAGTTTCCCGGGGCAATGTCGAGACGCTTGCCAGTGCGGCTCCGGTAATCGATGAGATCCGGAGCCGCCAGGGCAACTCACTCTATCGGGTTAGGTTTGTCGGCCTCGCGCCGGACGACGCCGACCGTGCCTGCCAGCGGATGAAAGCGCTTGGCCAGGGATGCACCACGATGGCTCCAGGGACCTGAAACAATTCAAGCCCTACCGATCGAGACATAGGTAAAGCCAGCCGAACGCGCTTCGCCAGGCACATAAACATTGCGCAGATCAACGATCAGATCGCCGCTCATCAGCCCATGGATGCGCTCAAGATCAAGCGCGCGAAATTCGTTCCACTCGGTAATCAGAACAAGAATGTCGGCACCGGTTACAGCGTCGTAAGGGCGGCTGATCCATTCGGCAGGGCCGAGCAGTCCCTCGCCCTCCTTGCGGCCTTGGGGGTCGCACAATACGATCTCGGCCCCCGCGTCACGCAACGCTGGCACGATCACCAGGCTGGGCGCGTCACGCATGTCGTCGGTGTTTGGCTTGAAGGTTACACCAAGCACCGCGATGCGCTTGCCAGCGACCGAACCGCCGGCTGCCGCAATGACTTTTTCGGCCATTCCAACCTTGCGCATTTCATTTGCCTCGACGACGGCCGAAATGATCCGCATCGGGCTTTCATACGCCTGCGCGGTCTGCACCAGTGCCAAGGTGTCTTTCGGAAAACACGACCCGCCATAGCCAGGCCCGGCATGAAGGAATTTTCCACCGATTCGTCCGTCCAATCCGATGCCCTTGGCGACGCTCTGGACATCCGCGCCCACTTTCTCGCAGAGATCCGCAATCTCGTTTATGAAGGTGATCTTGGTCGCGAGGAAGGCGTTGGCGGCGTATTTGATCATTTCGGCGGATTCGAGCGCGGTGTGAATCATCGGCGTCTCGCGCAGAAACAACGGTCGGTAAAGATCGGCGATCACCGCCCGGGCGCGGTCGCTCTCGACCCCGACGACGATACGGTCAGGGCGCATGAAGTCCTCGATTGCGGCGCCCTCACGCAGAAACTCCGGGTTGGAGGCGACGTCGAAGTTAGCGTCCGGGCGTGCCGCACGAATACGCCGTTCTACCTCACGGTTGGTGCCGACCGGGACGGTCGATTTGGTGATAATCACAACATATTCGTCGATCTGCGCGGCGATTTCTTCGGCCGCTGCATAGACATAGCTAAGGTCGGCATGACCGTCGCCGCGTCGGGTCGGGGTGCCGACGGCGATAAAAACCGCCTCCGCATCCTTCATTCCTGCCGCCAGGTCAGTCGAGAATGTCAACCGGCCAGCAGCGACGTTCTTGAGCATCAGCGCTTCCAGGCCCGGTTCATATATCGGCGTCTCGCCACGATCGAGCAGCGCCACCTTCCCGGCGTCCTTGTCAATACACACAACTTCGTGGCCAAAATCGGAGAAGCAGACTCCGGAGACTAAGCCGACGTAGCCGGTTCCAATTATCGCTATACGCATTTCACAATCCTCGTGAGTTTTCGCCTCGTTACTACTGGGCGATATTTCGACTAACCGATCGGCCCAACGCCGGGCAGATTCAATGCTTTTACCATGTCGCGCACTTCTTGGCGCGCGGCAACATGACTCATGGTCATAGTGTTCGGACTACCCTCCTGCATATCGAGCAGGGTCAGGCCATTCAGGAAAAGCTCTCGGAAAACAACGCGCTCGGAAAATCCAGGCACAATGCGAAAGCCGATGCGCCGGGCTAAATCTGCCATCACCGTTCCGACACGACGCTTGTTATGCGTCTCTAAATTGGCCATGCGGTTCCGAAGTACCACCCAGTCAATCGGATTTTCGCGCCGGGCGGCGCGACGCTGGCGCGCCGACCAGACCATCTCGGAATAGACCGACGGCCCCTTGACCCTGCCAGTTTCCGGATCGACCCGACCCAACAAATCAAAGTCGATCAGGCTGTCGTTGATCGGCGTGATCAGCGTTGCCGCGGCAGTATGGGCCGCCTCCGACAGTGGGGTCACTGCACCGGGAGTATCTATTACGATAAAGTCACAGTCTCGGGATAGATCTTCGATTGCCTCGGCGAAGCGAATTCGGTCCTCTGCCGCAGCGACGTCACGCAGCTGAGCGCCGCTGGCCTGAATGCGGATTCGACGGGGCATCAGCTGGGCGGTCCCAGTTCGTTGGCCGTATGCCTCGCGGTTTTCTAAGTAGCGGAACAAGCTCTGTTGTCTGAGATCGAGATCCACAGCGCCGATCCGATGACCAGCGCGGGCCAGCGCAACGATCAGTTGCATTGAGGTGGTTGATTTGCCCGAGCCGCCCTTCTCGTTGCCGAGAACGATGATATGCGCGCGATTATCCATCGACCGGCCCGCCTCTACTCAGACAAACACAAAAAACGCGCCCTAGGGGACGCGCTTATTTATCTCCCATGACCCGAAGGCCAAAATTCAGAAGCCGAAGCCTTCGAATTTTTTCTTGAATTTCGACACCCGGCCGCCGGTATCCATCAGGCGCTGGGCGCCGGTCCATGCGGGGTGTGCGCTCGGGTCGATGTCGAGCTGGAGGCTATCGCCCTCCTTGCCCCAGGTCGAACGCATCCGGAGTGGGGTGCCATCCGTCGTTTTCACGGTGATCTCGTGATATTCGGGGTGGATATCGGCTTTCATCCTGCGGCTCCTTGGCGGCCTATCTGCCGCCTCTTGTCAACACCGATACATCCTGCGACCCGCTCAAATGGAGTCAATTATGTGTCGGCCTCATGGGAAAACTTGGCGCTATATAGGGGAAGGCCCGGCGGGGGGCAAGCCCGCAATTCCGGCCCGCAAGGGCGCAGCGAAGCCATATCCAGTGTGCCGTTTCAGTCGAACCGGTAGAACGCCTCGTAGATTGGCCCAAGCGTTTCTTCGTGGAATAGCGACGAGACTGATGTGTCGTTACCGACGTTCAGGATCGCCTGCGCGAACATTGGCGCGATCGATACCACGCGAATGTTTTTTGCCGCCTTCACCGCCTCAGTCGGCTCGATCGAATCGGTGATCACCAGGCTTTCCAGCACCGAGGAAGTGATCCGCTCGATCGCCGGGTCGGACAGGACACCATGGCTGATATAGGCATGAACCGCACGGGCACCCTGTTCCATCAGCAGCTCGGCCGCCTTGCACAGCGTCCCGGCGGTATCGCACATATCGTCAACCATCACGCAGGTACGATCCTTGACCTCGCCAATCACCGTCATGCTTTCGATCTCGCCCGGGCCGGATCGCCGCTTGTCGACAATTGCCAGCCCGGCGCCGATTCGCTTGGCAAGGTCGCGGGCGCGCACGACACCACCGACATCAGGCGAGACGACCGTCAGGTCCTCATGACCGGCCAGCCGGTGCTTGATATCCAGCGCGAACACCGGTGCCGCATAAAGATTGTCTGTCGGGATATCGAAGAAACCCTGAATCTGGCCGGCATGCAGGTCCATCGTCAACACCCGATCAACCCCGGCCGTGGTGATCAGATTGGCGATCAGCTTGGCCGAAATCGGGGTGCGTGCAGCACTTTTACGGTCCTGGCGCGCATAACCGAAATAGGGGATCACGGCCGTGATCCGCCGGGCCGAGGCGCGTTTCAGCGCATCGGTGATGATCAGCAGTTCCATCAGCGTGTCGTTTGCCGGATGCGAGGTCGGCTGGATGATGAACACATCCTCGCCGCGCACATTGTCGTAGATCTCGACGAAGATTTCCTTGTCGTTGAACCGCTCGACCCGGGCATCGGCCAGCACGACCTTGCCACCCCGAAACACTGACATCCGCCGGGCGATCGCTTCGGCCAATGGCCGGTTTGAATTGCCCGAGATAATCTTCATGTCGCCCTCGCTTTTCATGCCGCCCCCCAGGATCAACGCGCCCGCTTCTTAGCAAGACCGGTGCCGGATGCAAAGCCGCCAAATTCGCGCGATCGGCCTGGCCGTCAGGCGCCGAAATATTCCGATCCAGGCACAAACCCAGCCAACCGCGCCCAGGCGACCCAGGTCGGGCCGTGCTCGCCATTGCCAACCAGCGCCACCGATCCCGCCGCCAGGGCGCAGCCGCGCAGCCCGGCCCCGATTGCCGCGCAATCGGCCTTCACCGGCGGCGCCGCCAGCAGCCGCCGCGACGGCACCCTGATCGATGCCTCGAACAGGGCGGCCGCGTCAGGGCGCCAGGTCCAGACCGGGGCTGGCCCGTCCGGCCCGGCCAGCAGCAGGCGCCTGCAACCGGTCACGGCGGCGAGCTTGCGCACCATCGCCGGATCTAGCCCATCCGCCGGACTGGCATAGGGTGCGGTGACAATCAGCGTATCACCGGCGAACAGAACAGCCTCGATCTCGCCACCGCCCAGCACCAGCAACTCGTAGCGCCGGTAGGCGAGGCCCAGCCGCGCCGCCCGCGTCACCCGCCGCCGCACGACCTCGACCGGCAGCGGCTGGAACAGCGCCTTCTTGGCCGTCTTCCAGCAGTGGCGCCGCCAGCTCTGCATCGGGTCCAGAGGCGGCCCCTGATTGTGCCCCAACCGGGGCGCATTGGTCTCGGTCATGCGTCTCGCCTCCGCTCAGGGACCAGACCATTCGATCTGGCAAATCTCGGCCGACCGGCCGTCCAGATTCCAGACCCGGCCAAAATCGCGTACCTTGCCCTTTAATGCCTGGGCCACAACGATATCGGCGCCCATCCAGTATTTTGTATTGGTCAGGACCATTTCGCGATCCGGATTTGCGCCCTCGACCGGTGCGACTGCTCCGGTGATTTTCTTGCCCACGGTCAGGTGGCGGACCTTGCCCTCGGTGGTAAAGCGGATCTCCTCGCGCGATGATCCGTAATAGGTGCTGACCAGCAGCCGAAACAGCCCGGTGGTACCCTTGGCGGTGCCGGTGAAAATGCGCTCCAGCGCCGCGAACTGGGCGTCATCGGCACGGTCGTCAAAGTATCCGGCGGCCTTCCAGTCGCCCTCACCCATCAGGCCGGGGATGTCCAGAAACATCGCCACGTTCAACCCGCCCAGCTTGGTCTTCCCCCATTTCCCCTCGTCGATCCGCACGCCCAGCCAGGCCTTGCACGCACCCTCGGTTGGCGGGTGCGCGCCCAGGCTGGCAACACAGGGGCAAAAGACCGTGCAGTTACAGTTCAGGATCAACTCGCCCTTGATCGACCAGGGTGCGATCACGTCTTTTGCAGCGTCCAGCATATTTTCCTCGCTCTCAGATGATATCAGTCAAGATCAGTGTGGTTCCGGCCAGCGCCATGGCCAGCCCGGTTAGGCGCCCGGCACGCGCCGCACCGGGTGCCGCCTTCTCCAGCAGCATCAGCAACCCCAGCGCCGCCATCCAGGCCAGGTTCATCGCGCCGAATAGAAACATCAGTGCCATCAGCGCCCAGCAACAGCCGATGCATACCAGCCCATGAAACATCCCCATGCGCAACGCCCCGCCAATGCCCTCGCGCCAATGGCTCATGAAGTGCGCCATCGGATTGCGGCACAATGTCAGGCAGGTCTGCTTCAGCGGTGTCACCTGATATAGACCGGCCAGCACCAACAACCCACCCGCCACCGCACCCTGTGGCAGCGTGGCGGAAATTTTCGCGATCTCGCCGCCGAACAGGGACTGCGCGCTGCCCGCAACAACAGCGAAGCCGCCCCAGGCGACCAGATAGCCGCCGGCAAAGCCAACAACATGCGCGCCCCGCCGCGCCTCGATCCGCCGGGTCAACCGCACATACATATCGATCGCCGGGGCTGCGGTCGGCAGTATCATGGCGATGCTCATCAGCACCCAGATTGCCACCGCCCCTGGCAATGCGGTGCTGAACGGCAGGGCGATCCCCCGGCACAGCTCCGACAGCCAGTCGATGTCAGGCCCGTGATGCGCCCCGTGCAGAACCGCCAACGCAACCCACGCCGCCAAGGATCCCAGCGCCACGCCGCCAAAGGCCAGCATCCGGGGCCGGTCCAGATACGGCATGGCTGCAGTTTGTGTTGCCGAATTGCTCAACGTTTGCCCCGCCCGGCGGACCTTAATTCTTGCGCCTTGCCAACCAGCCGGGCGGTGTAGTCCGACACCTCCCGCAACGTGGCAATCACGCTGTCGCCATCGCGCCGCTCCAGCGCTGCGCACAGATGCTCGTGGCGGGTCGCAATCTCGGCCCGGTCGCGGCTTTTGAAGGTGATCATGTTCAACAGCGGCTGCACTGCCTCGATCACGCCCGCCATCTGGAACGCCAGCAGCGGGTTGCCCGCCGCATCGACCAACGCCCGATAATAGCGCACATCCGAGGCGCAGAACGCCTCGTCCGTCGTCGCCGGGTCGCGCTGGATCTGCACCTCGGCGCGCATTGCCTGCAGATGCGTTGCCTGGTGCCTCTCGGCGGCCAGCGGCACACAGGCGGTCAGCAGGGTCAACCGCGCCTCGCCAACCGTCTCGGCCGAAACCGGCGCCATCGTCATCAGCATCGTTGCCGTAGTGACCAGTTGGTCATGCGCCTCGGACCACGACATGCGATTGATGAAGTTGCCGCCCGTGGCCCCCCGGCGCGTGCGGATCAGGTTCTGCGCCGCCAGCCGTTTCAACGCTTCGCGCACAGTCGGGCGCGACACCCCAAAGCGCGCCGCCAGCTCGTGCTCGCTGGGCAGGCGCTCGTCGACGACCATCTGGCCATTCAGGATCAGCGCCCTGATCGCCTCGGCGATCTGATGCCCTGCGCCTGGCTCAGGCGGCACGAAGTCTGCGAAACCTTCTGTGGCAGTCCTGATCATATGGTGCCATCCCGCGTTGCGATCTGTCGCACCTTGCCAAATAATCAATTGTTTGACAATTTGATTCTCGGGCACCAGAGATAGGCCCAGACAGACTCCATTCTATGCCCATTGCAGGAGGACGCCGCCATGGCATTCAAGGCTCTCATCGTCGACAAGGCCGAGGACGGCACCATCAGCCAGTCGATCGAGGCAATCGGCGAGGACCGGCTACCCGAAGCCGATGTCACCGTGGCGGTCGAATACTCGACCCTGAACTACAAGGACGGCCTTTGCCTGACCGGCAGCGGCGGGCTGGTGCGCAAATACCCCCATGTTCCGGGCATCGATCTCGCCGGCACCGTCGAGAAGTCCGACAACCCAGCCTACCGGCCCGGCGACAAAGTCGTCCTGACCGGCTGGCGCGTCGGCGAGGCATGGTGGGGCGGCTATGCCCAGAAGGCGCGGGTCAAGGCTGAATGGCTGACCCCGCTGCCCGACGGCATCACTACCCGCCAGGCAATGGCGGTCGGCACGGCGGGTTTCACCGCGATGCTGGCGGTGATGGCGCTCGAGCAGCATGGCTTGGCGCAGTGGAAGGGCCCGGTCCTGGTAACCGGTGCCGCCGGCGGCGTCGGCTCGGTCGCCACAGCGATCCTCAGCCATCTCGGCTACGAGATCGCCGCAGTGACCGGCCGGCCCGAGACATCCGACTACCTGACCACCCTTGGCGCCACCCGGATCATCCCGCGCGACGAGTTGGCCGAACCGTCCGCCAAGCCGTTGGAGGCCGAGGTTTGGGCCGGCTGCGTCGATGCCGTTGGCGGCTCGATGCTGGCGCGTGTGCTGACCCAAATGAAATACGGCGCCTCGGTCGCAGCGGTCGGTCTCGCCGGCGGCGCCAAGCTGCCGACCACGGTGATCCCGTTCCTGCTGCGCGGTGTGAACCTGCTGGGGATCGATTCGGTGATGCAACCGTCCGCCAACCGGGTCACCGCCTGGCAGCGCATCGCCCGCGACCTGCCAATGGACCGGCTCGATGCGATGGTGTCGGAGGCGACCCTCAGTGATTTGCCGGACCTGGGTGCCGCAATCCTGAAAGGTCAGGTCAAGGGCCGCGTCGTGGTAGACGTGAACGCCTGATCGTTCGGGTGTCGGGTGCGTGCTTGTGCGCACCATCAACACTACCAATACCTTTGCCCATGGCGGGTTGGTTACCTGCTTGCACGCACCATTGACCATGCGCCATGGTGCGTGCGAGCACACACCCCAAAACCCGTTTCCGCGGAGCAGCAAATGATCCAGTTCGACCTCGACTTCGTCCGTGCGCAATTCCCCGCTTTCTCGGAACCCTCGCTCCAGGGCTGGGCTTTCTTCGAGAACGCCGGCGGCTCCTACGCGGCAGCGGCGACAGTGCAGCGCCTGGATGATTTCTACCGGAAGACCAAGGTTCAACCCTACGGGCCCTATCCGGCCGCAGCCGAGGGCGGCGCGCTGATGGACGAGGCGCACCGGCGCATCGCCGCCTGTCTGAACGTCGCTACGGACGAGGTTCATTTCGGCCCGTCGACCAGCCAGAACACCTATGTGCTGGCCAGATCGCTCCGCTCGCTTATGGCAGAAGGCGACGAGGTCATCGTCACCAATCAGGACCACGAAGCCAATTCCGGCGCTTGGCGGCGGCTGGCGGAGTCCGGGATCGTTGTGCGTGAATGGCAGGTCGATCCTGATACCGGCCACCTCGATCCGGCCGATCTCGACCGCCTCCTGTCGGACAAAACCCGGCTGGTTGCCTTCCCGCATGCCTCGAACATCGTCGCCGAGATCAATCCGGTGGCCGAGATCACAGCAAAGATCCGGCAGGCGGGGGCAATCTCGGTTGTCGATGGCGTGTCTTACGCCCCGCACGGCTTGCCGGATGTCGATGCGCTGGGACCGGATGTCTATCTGTTCTCCAGCTACAAGGTTTACGGACCGCATCAGGGGGTCATGGTGGTGCGCCGCGCGCTGGCTCAGCGCGCCGCCAATCAGGGCCACTACTTCAATGCCGGGCATATATCCAAACGCTTCACCCCGGCCGGGCCGGACCACGCCCAGATCGCCGCGATGGGCGGTATCGTCGACTATACCGATGCTCTCTATAACCACCATTTCACCACCAAGCTCGACGCTGGTGAGCGGGCGTGCCAGGTCCACGACCTGATGCGCGGGCAGGAAATCACCCTGATGCGACCGCTGCTGGAATACCTGCGCGGGCGCAACGATATCCGCCTGCTCGGCCCCAGCGATGCAGAAAGCCGCGCCCCGACCATCGCGCTGGCCCATGCCCGCCCCGGCGAAGATCTGGCCCGCGATCTGGCCCAGCATCACATCATGGCCGGCGGTGGCGATTTCTACGCCGTTCGGCTGATCGAGGCGCTGGGGATCGATCCGGCACACGGGGTGTTGCGGCTGTCATTCCTGCATTACACCTCGCCCGCCGAGGTCGATCAACTCATCAAGGCGCTGGACCAAGTTCTCTGATGCGCATCATCGGCGGGCAGTTTCGCGGCAAGCGTTTGGCTGGCCCTCGCGCTGCCGGCGGTGGCGAGGCACATCTGCGTCCAACCTCGGACCGGGTGCGCGAGTCGCTGTTCAACCTGCTGGCACATGGTGACTACGGCGACCCGCCGCCGCCAGAGGGACGCCGCGTCCTCGATCTATTCGCCGGAACCGGGGCGCTGGGGCTTGAAGCTCTGTCGCGCGGCGCGGCGCGGGTGCTGTTCATCGACGATTTTGCGACCGCGCGGGCGTTAATGCGCGAGAATCTCGATACGCTCGGTGTCATCGGACAGACCAAGATATGGCGTCGCGACGCCACCAAGCTCGGTCCTTGCCGGGGCGATCCCTACGATCTGATCTTCGCCGATCCGCCCTATGGGAAAGGGCAGGGCGCTACGGCCCTGGCCTCGGCGTGGGAGGGTGGTTGGATCGCACCCGGCGCGATCATTGTGCTGGAGCACGGCGCCGAGGACGAGATTCCAGCCGCCGCCTGGCTCCAGATCGCCGATCAGCGCCGCTACGGTGAAACAGCGATCACAATCTTTTGGGCTGCCGCCCAGCCGTCGGATCAGTAGCCATATCCTTGTCGGCCCTCGGCAGCGTCATCGATGGTGCCAACAAGCGCCCCCGCCGCCGCGCCCAGAACGGCGCCCCGGGCGGCATTCTTGACCGGATGCTTGAATATCGATCCGACAACCAGGCCAGTTGCGCCGCCAATCAAGCCGCCCTGCAGCGACGTTCGCGCCGTATGCTCGGTGCAGGCGCCCAGCATCAGGGTCGCCACAACCGCCAAAATCATCATTTTACTGCGCATTTTTCCCGCCTCCATTTAATTCCAGCCATCCAGCCTCAGGCCACCTCTTGGCGAATGCCGATGGCCACGCTATAGCCTCACGAAGGGTTCTACGCGGCTTGGGGAGAATTCATGCGCATCGGCAAAGATATTTCTGCCATCGTGACCGGCGGAGCCACCGGCCTCGGCGAGGCTTGCGTCCGTGCGCTCCGCGTGCGGGGCGCCCCGGTGGCCGTGTTCGACCTGCAAAAGGACCGCGGCGCGGCCCTGGCCGCCGAGATTGGCGCATTGTTTGTCGAGACCGATGTCACCAGCGACACCAGCGTCAGCGCCGCACTCGACCGGGCAGCCGCGGCCCATGGCATCGCCCGCATCGTCATCAACTGCGCCGGGATCGCCCCAGCGATGAAAACTGCCGGATCGAAGGGCGCCCACGATATGAGCGTCTTCGAGCGGGTCATCGCCATCAACCTGGTCGGCACCATGCGGGTCATGTCGCTGGCCGCCCAAGCGATGCGCGAAGCCGAGCCGCTGGATGCGGATGGCTGTCGCGGGGTGATCATCAACACCGCCTCGGTTGCCGCGTTCGAGGGTCAGATGGGGCAGGCCGCCTATGCCTCGTCGAAGGGTGGCGTCGCCGCGCTGACCTTGCCGGCGGCGCGCGATCTGGCCCGCGACGGCATCCGGGTCGCCGCCATCGCGCCGGGCATCTTCGGCACGCCAATGCTGCGCGGCCTGCCACAGGAGGTGCAGGACAGCCTGGCCGCCCAAGTGCCGTTCCCGGTGCGCCTCGGCGACCCGAAAGAATTTGCCGAACTCGTCTGTTTCATCGCCGAGACAGGCTATATGAACGGCGAGGTAATCCGCCTCGACGGCGCCATCCGCATGGGAGCCCGCTGAGGCATTCAACGAGGGAGTGAAAAAGCATGACGATTTCCGTGGGTGACCGGCTGCCCGAGGCGACGCTGTTCGAGCTGACCGATCAGGGGCCGGCGCAGGTCGCCAGCGCCGATGTTTTTCGGGGCAAAACTGTCGCACTGTTCGGCCTGCCCGGCGCCTTCACGCCGACCTGCCACAAAAGCCACATGCCGGGGTTTATCGCCGCCGCCCCCGCTTTACAGGCGAAAGGGATCGATGCGATCGTCTGCCTCACCGTCAATGACCCGCATGTCGCCGCCGAATGGGGCCGGGTGACCGGTGCGACGGCGGCGGGCATCCGCATCCTCGGCGACTCGCTGGCCGAGTTGACCTTGGCCATGGGGATGGAATTCGACGGCTCGGTGCGCGGCCTCGGCATTCGCTGCAAACGGTTCTCGGCGCTGATCCGTGACGGCGAGGTGGCGATCCTGAACCTCGAACCCGCACCCGGCACGCCCACCTGCACCTCCGCCGAGGTCCTGCTCGACCAGATCTGATCCGCCCCCGACCTACTTGCTGATTCCGTCCTCACACCTCCTTCCGAAACGGCGTCATCTCGCGCAGCGCCGCGTTCTCCCGCGCCACCGCGGCGCGCTCCTGCTCCAGATAATCCGCCACCGCCCGGCGGAACCCCGGGTCGGGGATCCAGTGCAGTGACCGCGTCGTCACCGGCTCGTAGCCACGCGCCAGCTTGTGCGGCCCCTGCGCTCCGGCTTCGACGTTGGTCAGGCCGTGGCTGATGGCAAAATCGATTGCCTGATAGTAGCAGGTCTCGAAATGCAGGCACGGGTGGTCTTCGGCGCAACCCCAATAGCGACCATACAGCGTGTCGCGGCCGATGAAGTTCAGCGCACCGGCGATCCAGCGGCCATCGCGTTCGCACAGAACCAGCAGAATGTCGTCGCGCATGGTCTGGTGGATCAGGTCGAAGAACGCCCGCGTCAGATAGGGCCGCCCCCATTTCCGCATTCCGGTGTCCTGATAGAACAGCCAGAAGGCGTCCCAGTGCCCAGACTCGATCTCGGCGCCCGTGAATTGGCGGATCGTGACCCCGGTGGCAACCGCCTGGGCCCGCTCGCGACGGATCATCTTGCGTTTGCGCGATGACAATGCGGCGAGGAATGCCTCAAAGTCGGTATAGCCGTGGCTACGCCAGTGAAAT
Source organism: Thermohalobaculum sp. (assembly GCA_035527255.1). Classification (GTDB taxonomy): domain Bacteria; phylum Pseudomonadota; class Alphaproteobacteria; order Rhodobacterales; family Rhodobacteraceae; genus Thermohalobaculum. Next base: position 14,514 of record DATLAW010000212.1, read on the forward strand.
TGCTGGTCGGTCCGCTGCAACAGCCCCAGTTCGCCGCCAAGTTCCCATTCCGCATCGATACAAAAGGTTATGTGCAACGACGACAGCCCATGGCGCTCAGTCAAGCTGATGGCGCCCTGCAGCAGGGCGGCGCGAACGGTGTCCGGCTCGATCGAGCTGTCGGGCCGGACCAGCAGACGTGGCCCGGTGGCCGGAGTAAACGGCACGGCGGATTGAAGTTTTGGGTAATAGTTCCGACCGGCCCGCTCCCAGGCATGGGCCCAGGAATGGTCGAAGATATACTCACCCTGGCTGTTGCCCTTGAGATATAGCGGCATCACGCCGACTATTTTTTCCTTAACCGAGGCAACCAGATGATGCGGCGCCCAGCCCGCCTCGGCGACCGCCGAGCCGCTTTTCTCCAATGCCAGCAGAAAGCGGTGGGTGGTGAATGGCGACAACGCCCATCCGGCGCTGTTTGCCTCCGGCGCAGCGCAGGCATCCCAGTCAGCGGCGTCGATCCGATCGATGCCAGGCAATACCTGGATATCGACCAGTTGGTCGCCTCCGTCCATCCATTCTCTCCACGATTTTCCCGTTAAAGCTTGGCAAAAGTGACAATGCCGTCAAGGGCCTGTCGTTATTGTTCGCGCATCGCGCGGTTGAAATAGTCGGTGATTGGCTTGACTAGGTAGTTGAACGGAGTCCGCTCGCCAGTTTGGATAAAGACCTCGACCGGCATACCTGCGACCAGCTCCTGACCTTCCAGTTTAGCAAGTTCGCCTTCCCGAAGCATCACCTCGGCGCGGTAGAACGAGCGCTTGGTCTGCTCGTCCAGGAAGGCATCCGGCGAGATCTTGGAGACAATTCCGTACAGCTGCGGTGTGGTCCGGGTGTTGAATGCGCTGAAGGTCAGCACCGCCTCCTGCCCACTATGCACCGAGTCGATATGAATCGGATCAACTTGCGCATCGACCACCAATGCCGAGTCGCTCGGAACGATGTATAGAATCGGCTCGGCTGAGCGAACGACGGATTTGAGTGCGTAGACCGACATGTCCAGCACGATACCCGCCAACGGTGCCCGGACATCGAGGCGCGACAGCTTCTCGATCAGCGCAATACGGCGCTCTTTCAGCTCCAGTTCACGGAAACCGAGATCGCGCATTGTCGTAATCGCCTCTTCCCTTCGGCTCGCCCGCAGGCGCAACAGCTCGATCTCAATTTCCGATATCTGGCCCTTGAGTTGGGCGGTCTGAGCGATCGTCTGGCCAAGCTGCCCACCAAGGCGCGCTGCTTCACGGTCCAAAGCCAAAACCTGGCTGGCCTTTGCCAAACCCTTCGCCAGAAGCGCGCGCTGCCCCACCAGTTCTTCTTCGATCAACGCGCTTTGCCGCTTTAGTGCCTCGATCTCCGACGATGAGCCACCGATTTGCTCGCGAATTTGGTCCTGACGCTCCTGCATTACCTCGATCTCGCGCTCCAAGGTCTTGAGGCGGGCGTCGAACAGCGCTTGCTGACCTTCCATCAGTGCCAGAACTTCGAGATGTTCTGCTGCGATCGCCAGCAATTCGTCATCGAAGACGATCTTTTCCTGGTCGGTTTGCTCGGCAACCAGCCGCCCGCGCCGGGCCATCAACTCGAAAAGTTGACTTTCCATAACCGTCAGCTCGGATTGCATACTTGTGCCGTCGAGTTTGATCAGCACCTCACCGGCTTCGACCAAGTCACCTTCGCGCACCAGGATCTCGCCGACAACGCCACCATCGAGGTGCTGCACCACCTGACGCTGGCTTTCGACCCGCAAATGGCCGCTGGAGATTACCGCACCTTTGAGTTTTGCAGTCGTGCCCCAACCGCCGAGCCCGACCCCGAGTAACAAGACGCAGACGATGCCGAAGCGGATGTAGCCGCCGGCGCTCCAGCCGTCGGATTCCGATTTCCCGGTCATGTGTTGTCTCCACTCACCGTTGACTGGTTTGCTGCCAGCGCAGTCGCGGGTTCAATGTCAGCTGTTTCAGGTGTGGCGGTGGGTATATTACTGCCGACCAGTTGCGGGAAGTTGCGGGTGCGTTTTTTTAGCACCTCGTCGCGCGGGCCAAAATCAATCTGGACGCCTTTGTCGACCATCAACAGCAGGTCGCAGGCGGCGATGGCGCTAGGCCGGTGAGCCATGATGATCACTGTGCGTCCACGCGACCTGGCGTCTCGAATTGCATCGACCAACGCCTGCTCTCCCGGCGCATCAAGATTGGCGTTCGGCTCGTCCAGCACCAGAACCGGCGGATCCAAGTAAAGTGCCCGCGCAAGTGCTACGCGTTGACGCTGACCGCCGGAGAGTCCCTGACCACCCGCGCCGATCTGGGTGTCGTAACCTTGTGGAAGCGCCAGCAGCAGTTCATGCGCGCCGGCTCGCTGGGCGGCGATAACGACCTCGGCGTCGTTGCGGGTCTCGGACATACGGGCGATGTTTTCGGCGACGGTGCCGTTCATCAGACCGATTTCCTGCGGCAAATAGCCGATATGCTTGCCGAGTTCATCTTCTGGCCACTGGTCAAGCGCGGCGCCATCAATACGTACTTTGCCAGCAGCTGGGCGCCAAATGCCAGTCAGCACCTTGGCCAGAGTGGTCTTGCCGGCTCCCGAGGGACCGATAACGCCTAACGCGCTGCCCGGCGCAACCTGAAAGGAAATGGACCGCAGCACCGGAATATTTGCGCCCGGTGCGACGACGGTAATGCCTTGTACCTGGAGGAATCCCTTTGGCACGGGCAGGGCAGTCTTTTCGATTTCCGGCGGTGTCGTTTCCAGTAGATCGCGGAGCGATGTCCAGCCCCGGGCGGCACGCTGGGCCAACCCCCATTGGCCGATCGCCTGCTCGATCGGCGCCAACGCTCGGCCCAGCATGATCGAGCCGGCAATCATCATTCCGGCCGACATTTCCTGCTGCAGAACCAGCCAGGCGCCTGCCGCCAGCATCACCGATTGTAGATAAAAACGCAGCGACTTGGACGCCGCAGTGTAAACCGCCGTGCGATCCGAGGCGACAATTTGCAGTTCCAGCGCCGCGTGGCGCATTTTGCTCCAACGCGACAATCCTGCGGTCCGCATGCCCAAACCCTGGACCGCCTCGGCGTTTTGCCTCAGTGCCTCGCCCAGGTTCTCAGCCTGATTTGTGGCGCGCTGCGATTCGGCGGATGGGTCACGCGACCTGATCTGATTGAGATAGGTCAGGACGACCAAAACCACAGTGCCGGCCACCGAAAGCCAACCCAATACGGGGTGGAAGACGAAGATCACGGCGATGAAAATTGGCGCCCAGGGCATGTCGAAGATCGCAAATGGCGCCGGACCGGCGAGAAGCTGTCGCACCGAATCGAGATCACGCGCCGCGGAATTCGGGCGCGCCCGCTCGCCCGGTGCCAGCGAACGGCGCAGGACTGCGGTCATCACCCGGCTGTCGAGCAGATCCTGGAATCTGGCGCCCGCGCGGGCCAGCACGCGGCCGCGGGCAAACTCCAGCAATCCCATCATCGCGAAAAGGCCGGTCACCAGGATCAACAGCGCGACCAACGTCGCCTCGGATCGGCTTGACAACACCCGATCATAGATTTGCAGCATGAACAGCGGGCCAGTCAGCATCAGCAGATTAACAAAAATGCTGAAGACCGCAACCGAAATGAAATGCAAACGGCATTTACCCAGTGCATTACGCAACTCGGCAAGGCCCTTGTTTGTGTTCATTTTCTCACTCCGGTTCAGCCTTAACGTATCTACAAATTTCATCCGTGGCGATGAAGTAGCACGAATTCGCCGCTGGGGCAGGTGAAATTGCGTCGCATCGTATATTCGCTTGCTTGGGCAGATCGTTGCCTATCAGAGCTTGCTAAGCCATTAACCAAAAGTCCGGCCGATATATTCCTGCACCAATCTGCCAGAGCGCAATCGGCGCAAAATTCTTTGGCGACGTTAAGATTCTGTTTTTTAAGTCGCCCGATTGAAACCGTGTTCCTGTTCATATCGGACTGACTCGGAAAATTTAACCGATGGCGCTGGAAGAGGGATGCCATTCGCGTTAGATCAACGGAACCGTACATTGTTGGCGCCCACGCGGCACTAGCTTCGGGTTGTGGGCGCCCCGATTGACAACTGCTTGAGAAACCGGGAACAGATGAGAATGCAGATGAATCGACGAATCCTCCTTAACCGGACGGCACAGTTTGTTTTTGTCGCAGGAACGTTTGGCATGGCGCCGGGCCTGTCACAGGCGCTTGGCGAGAGCGATGCTGTCGCGCATGTCCAGGTCACAATCAATGAGGTCTCATCGCTTGTGGACAGTGCCGGCGACAGCGCGTCTAAGGCGGTGCGGTTGCGCGAAATCATGGAACGGCGCGCGGCGATGCCGCAAATCGCGCGATTTGCCGCAGGTGGTGCCTGGCGGGTCATGACCGAGGATCAAAGAACCCGTTTTGTCGCCGCCTTCATAAAATTTGTCTCTGGCGTTTATGCCAGCAGGTTCCAGGACTATGCGAGTGTCGGGAATTCCACAGAATCGTTCAAGATGGGGCGCGTAATCGATGCTGGCAGCAAAGGCATCCTGGTGAAAACCAAAATCCTTCGAACTGGTGAAGCGCCGGTAGATGTCGAGTGGCTTGTTACCGATCAGCCCGGTCAGGTTCTGATCGCCGATATTGTTATCGAGGGCGTCTCTTTGCTGGTCACCCAGCGCGAGGAAATCGGTGGAATGCTTGAAGCGCGTCGCGGCGACGTCGAGAAATTGATCACTGATCTCTCCACATGATCAGATGATAGCACCCCGGTCGGTGGCGCCGGGTACGCCGCTGGCCAGGTATTTCCAGGTGCCGCTAGCGCGCATCACCTGACGACCCTCGGCCCAGATCTCGCATTGCATGAACGACAGCTCGCGCACCTTGCGAAGCTGCGTTGCCACCGCGACCAGCCGCTGGCCAGCTTTGGCTGCGGCGAGGAAATGGCTGTCCATCTGGATCGTTGCGCAGGGATGCCCGCCACCGGCGATGAAGGTCGAGGCCCCCATCGCCACGTCGGCCAGGCTCAGCAACATCCCACCATGACAGACCCCGCCAACATTGACGTGCCGCTCATCCAGCAAGACCGTAACACACCATTGGTTTGCGCCCAGGGGGGCAAATTCGATCTGCCCGATATGGGCATTGAAGCCCGCGCCGCGCACATCCCGCCACGGCAACCCCGGGTCATAGTTCAATTCGCGCCCCCTTCATCCCCAACAGCCCCTCACCTAGCATGCCGGGTCAAGAAAAATCACTGAAATTCTCACATTCGGCGCGCCCGGCCAGCCGAACGGATCGAGTCGGGAGCACTCCCATAACACCCCCATAACACCCCTAAAACACCCCCGAAGGAATCCCAGCCCAAAGCCCCGCTTCCACCGATGGTCAACAACACTCTTGCATGGTCTGGCCACATGCGGGAACATCCCAACCGCTCTTGGGAGGAATGATGGACAGCCAGTTTTTCAGCTTCGTTTGGCGGCACTCAAAGCGCGAGCAGATATTCATTCTCGTGCTGACAGTGTTATCGTT
>DATLAW010000213.1:0-5109 GCA_035527255.1 Thermohalobaculum sp.
AGTCGTTGCGCCAGGGTGTAGCGGGGATAGCTGGTCATGATCTGCTCCTTTGGCGGGCGCCCGGTTCAGGCGGCGTCGGACATTTGCATGTCACACATACACAGCATATCGCCGTCCTTGAAGCGCATTGTTCTGACCAGCGGGCGCATCGCCTGGTCAAGATCTGAGATCGGGGTCAGGTTCAGGCCGGTCTTGCCCGAACCGAGCACGATCGGCGCCACCATCAGGTGCAGCTCGTCGATTTCCGAGGCGTTGAGGAAGCGGGCCAGGGTCTCGGCGCCGCCCTCGACCAGAAGGCGGCGCAGGCCGCGAGCCGCGAGCGCCTGAACGATTGTTGCAGGCTCGATGTTGCCACTGCCGCTACATTGTAGCTCCAGCGCTTCGGCGCCGTTTGGTACCGGCCGGCCGGGGCAAGTGATCACCAGTACCGGGGCAGCGTTATCGTGCAGCATCGCCAGATCTGATGGCAGCTTGCCGTTCGGGTCAATCACCACGCGGACCGGGCTCGGTCCGGTAACGTGGCGGGTGGTAAGCTGCGGGTCGTCGGCGATGGCGGTGCCGATGCCGACGATCACCGCGTCGACCTCGGCCCGGATCCGGTGCAAGTGGCGCAGTGCCTCGTGGCCATTGATGTATTTAGACATGCCGGTCGGCGTGGCGATGCGGCCGTCGAGCGACTGGCCAAGCTGGCCGATCACGTAGCCGCCGCCGCCATGGCGGCGCAGCCGGGTCAGCGCCGTATCCGCGTCATATTCCATTGCGCGGGAGTTGCCCGCACTGGGCCTTGCCTGAACAAACAAACTCTCTCTCCCTCTCGGACCGTCAGGCCCGCATCGCCGCGATGCGCGACCGGCCTCGACCGTCGGCGCCGCTTGACGGTTGTTCTACTTGAATTTTTGCCGCTGGCTGTGCGCGCCACGGCACGGATTTGAACCAAGACACAATATAGGCGACGGCGATCAGAACGGCAAAGCCCAACAGGTTGACCGCCGCGCGGGTCCAAACATCACGACCGATCATGTCGAGCACCCAGCCATTGAACCGGGCGAGAACGATGGATGCCATGAACACCGCCAGCGATTGTGTGCCGACCCTGCGGATTACCGGCACTGCCATACGGACCAGATCGCGCGACAAAAATTCCCGCGCCCTCGGTCCGATCGCCGCCCAGGCTAGCACGATCAACGCAATCAGATGCAGCAGTTCGATCAACGCGATGCGATTTCCATGGACGATCGGGATGTTCAGGAAAAACCATTCGTTGAGCGCCGGGCTGAGCGCCTTGATCTGGTCGATATAGGTGTAGGGGATGCTGAGAAGCACGAATGCCCCCAGCGCCAGCACCACCGGGCGAGGTGCCGGGCCGAGTGGTCGGAAACCTTCTCTGAGGCGCGTGCCATGCGGGCCGACCGCCACCCAGGCCAGATAGGCCAGCGCGATGAAGTGCAGGTAGCGCAGCACGCCGACCCAGTTTTTCCACCACAGCGGCTCGGTCGCGTTGCGGATATCGCGGATCCAATCGGTCAGCGCCCATTCCTGGGGCAGGAAGAAGCCCTGATGGATCTTGAACCAGGCGAACGGCAGTACCAGCAGCAGATAAGCTGCCGCCGCGATGATCAGCCAGCGCCGGACCGGCGGGGCAGGGAGCCAACCCATGCCGAAGGCGAAACCGGTAAAGAACACCAGCTGCCAGCCGAACGGGTTGAAGAACCAGGTGCCAGCGCCGAAGGGGTTGGCGGGCAAATGCATCCAGGAAAACGCCTGGCCAATGCCAACCAGCGCCGATTCCAAGGGCATCAATTCGGCCTGCGCGTCCGTGACCTGGGCATAGCCGGCGAGATTCGAGGCCAGCCAGACCGCGCCGACGAAGCCGAACACCGCCCAGCGGCCACCGGCCCGGTGGATCGCCATGACCACTGGCACCATCGCCAGGATCACCAGATACATCGGCAGGATATCGAACATTCCCGGCACATAGGTCAGGGTCATCAGGCCGATCATCGCCTCGCCGGTGCGGGTGAAAAACGGCACCACATACGGCTCGTTGACGTAGGCCTTGGTTTGCAGGCCGATGCCGAAATGGTCGATTGAGAACGACAGGATCGCGGTCGCCAGGAAAACCGAGATATGCGCCCAGTAGACCTGCCAGACCCGGAAGGCGATCCGGGCCGTGCCGAGGAACCAGCTGCGCTTGATATAGACCGCGCCGAAGGCCAGCGACGAGGCCATGCCGGAGCAGAACACAAAGATCTCGGTGGCATCGGAGAAACCAAAGCGGGCTGGGATCCACAATGTCCAGGTGTTGCCGGGGGTATGGGCCAGCAGGATGATGAACATCGCCATGCCACGGAAGAAATCCAGCCGCGGGTCGCGCAGCCTTCCGGTGGTAGCCGATAGCGATGGTCCGGCCGTCTTGGTCATGCGTCCCCATATAGTGCGCGTCTCGGTCTAACGCAGCATCCCGATCATTCCGCCGCAAGCACGGCCTTAGGTAGCCCGGCAATCGCTTCGCGCCTTGCACCGATGCTGGCACAACTCGCTCGATGCCATAAGATGCGACCGATGTTTCGCAAAACCGACGTCCGTTCACCCAGTTGTGACCGGGCGAGATGGAAAACCCGGCCAAGATACCGTTAAACCGGCTAAAATGGTGCTAGCTTGAAATAATATCTGGACTCCACCCGACATATGAAACGGAAGGACACAATGCAACGGGGCCCCCTGATCTTGTCGCTCGCAGCGCTGACTGGCGTTGGCATCGCGGCGTTTAACGTGCGGGGCGGGCTTGGCGGTGAGGGTATGAATTATTTCCTTGGCGCATTGTTGGGCGGCTTCGCCGGGTATGCGTTGTACCACGCCTCGTTCGGTTTCACCGCCGCATGGCGCCGGCTGAGCCGCGAACGTCGTGGCGGTGGGTTGCGGGCGCAGGTGTTACTGATCGGGCTGACTTGCGCGGTGACTTATCTGCTGATCGGCTATCAGGATGTCACGGGCTGGAAGATGTATCCGGTGATCATGCCAATGGGCCTTTCGACGGCGATCGGGGCCTTTGCCTTCGGGGTTGGTATGCAGCTTGGTGGCGGCTGCGCCTCGGGTACCTTGTTCACCGCCGGGGGCGGCTCGACCCGGATGGTCATCACGCTGGCGTTCTTTATTTTCGGCTCGGTGTTGGCAACGGCACATATGCCGGAGTTCTGGACCAGGCTGCCGGAGTTAACTGGCGTTGCGAACATCCCGGGCACCTCGCTGATCAAAGCGTTTGGCCCGATTGGTGGGCTGGCGGTGTTGCTGGCGCTGTTGGCGGCAATCTGGTTGGGTTCGGTTATGATCGAGCGCCGGGCCCATGGCGGGCTGGAGCCGGAGCGCCCGACCGGCTCGCTATTGGCGGGTGCCTGGTCGCTGCGCGCCGGTGCAGTGGCGCTGGCGTTGGTTGGGATCGGTTGTTTTGTGCTGTTCCAGCGGCCTTGGGGCGTGACCGCCGGGTTCGCGCTGTGGGGCGCCAAGATTTTCGACGCCGTCGGCATTCCGGTTGCCGAGTGGGGCTATTGGCAGGGTCGGCGCAAGGGGCCGCTCGAGGCCAGCGTTTTCGCCGACCGGACCTCGGTGATGAACTTCGGTATCATCTTCGGCGCCATGGCGGCGGCCAGCGTCGCCGGGCGGTTCGCGCCGCAATGGCGGCTGTCGGTGCGCGACATCCTGACCGCGGTGATCGGCGGGCTAATGATGGGGTACGGCGCGCGGCTGGCCTATGGCTGCAATATTGGCGCTTTCCTTGGCGGTATCGTCTCCGGCTCGATGCATGGCTGGTGGTGGCTGGCCTGGGGTTTTGCCGGCAGCCTGCTGGGGACGCGGTTGCGTGGAGTGTTGGAGATGGACCCGCCGCTGACGGCGCGCGGGATTACGGTCTGACTACGGGTTACAATCTGGAAAAGGGAAAGATGCTATGAAACGCTTTGCTGTCTTTATCACTGCGATGATTTTTGCCACTCAGGCTTATGCTGGCATGATTGCCCCACGCGACGGCTGGGCGGTGCATGATACCACGATGGGTTACACTGAATTGGTCGACAGCATGACCACTGCGATCAAGGCCGAGGGCATGTTTATTGTAACCCAGGCCGGTCCAACTGCGGCGGCGGCGAAGAGTGGCATCGTCATCCCCAACAACCGGGTGTTCGGGATATATCGCAATGATTATGCTGTCCGGACGTTGGCAACCAGCACTGCGGCGATGATCGAGGCGCCGATCCGGCTGTATGTGACCGAGAACGCCGACGGCACGGCGACGCTGTCCTACAAGACCCCGGGCGCTGTTTTCGCCCCCTACCTCGACGAGGGCGGCGCCGAGTTGAGCGCCATCGCCGTCGAGCTCGACGCGATCTTCGCCACCATTGCCGCCCGGGCCGTGGCGAAGTGAGCGTTGGTCTTTTGGGGGCCGTGCGAGCGTTTCCAAGGGCGCCTTAGCCCAGCGACTGATCCGGGTGCTTTTCCAGCAACTTTGCCGCTGGACAGGCCCCGGCCTTTCGCCTAAAAACCCGCGCACACGGGCAGGCCCAAACAGCCAGCACCCGGCGCCCAGGTAGCTCAGTTGGTAGAGCAGCGGACTGAAAATCCGCGTGTCGGTGGTTCGAATCCGCCCCTGGGCACCACCCTAAACCCAAGTAAATAAACGATAAACTGAAACGGGGCCGGTTTAAAACCGGCTCTTTTTTGTTGCATCGTGTTGCAAATGGATACCGTGCGTTTTCAATGAGTTACAAAGAGGCGCGGCAGCTCCGTGCGACACGGATGCAACATAGAAGGCAAGCATGGCGGAGGTTAACCGAATCTAAATATTGATCATTTACAGTCCATGCCAGCAACTACGAGAGGCTGGTTATGGAACACCACGACAACGATATCATCCACGGCGCCGCGGCATTCGCCAAGCATCTGAACGTCACGCTTCGACGGGCGTTCTATATGTTGGAAACCGGACAGATTCCCGCAGGTAAGCTGGGCGAAAAGTGGGTGGGGCGCAAATCGCGCCTGGACGCCCATGTCGACGCTCAGATGGCCGCGAACGACGGCGAGGCCGCGTGAGCGATGGCGCAAAAGACAACGCCAGCC
>DATLAW010000214.1:0-6404 GCA_035527255.1 Thermohalobaculum sp.
ACGTCGGGCGCCCAGGGATAGGTGAAGTTTTCACCTTCCTCGGGCTCGAAGAACACCTGCTGGGTACGGCCAGACAGCTGTTCCGTCGTCATGCCCAGTTCGCGGGCGCGGTCGTCCTGGCTCAGGCCTGCCATACCCTGACCTCCTCGTCATAGGGATCGGTGGTGTCAATCTCGTGGGGAAGAATTGCGCGGATCGAGACCTCCTCGGAGGCCAGCGCGATCAGATCGTCGGATTCGTACAGCACCAGCGGCTTGGCGGCCATGGTGTCCTTGGCGAAACCCAGCTGGTCCTTGGTTGCGACCAGATAGGTGAACACCCCGTCGATTTCCTCGATCGAACGGCGCAGGCTGTCCTCAAGGCTGACATTGTTGCTCAAGTTGTCGGCCGTGTAGACCGCCAGCAACTCGCTGTCGCAGTTCGACATGAACCGATGGCCCTTGCGCTCCATCTCGCGGCGCATGATCCAGTAGTTGGTGATCTGCCCATTGTGAACGACCGACACGTCGTTGTAGGGGAAGGCCCAGTAGGGATGGGCTGAGCGGATATCCACGTCCGATTCCGTTGCCATCCGGGTGTGGCCGATAGCGTGGGTGCCCTGGAAGCTGCCGAGGCCGTAATTCCCCGACACGACCGCGGCATCGCCCAGGTCCTTTATCAGCTCCAGCCCGCTGCCCATCGACAGGATCTCGACGCCTTCGATCTCCTCGATGTAGCGGACCATTTCCTCGGTATCACCACCGTGGCCGATGATGTAGCGCAGCGCATAGGGCCGCACCTTGTCCTTGGCCTTGACCTTCGCGCCATGCTCGGCGAGCCGCGTCTCGACCTCGGCGATCCGTCCATCGACGACGGCCAAGATGCCATGACCCTTGGCCATGTCCTCCTGCTCGGCGACCTTGATGCGCATGATGTAGTCACCCTCGGTCGGCGCGCCATAGACGGCAAAACCGGTGGAGTCCGGCCCGCGATGCTTGAGCGCCTGGAGCATTGAGGTCATCTCGGAGCCCACATTCGAACTTTTGCCGCGATGTATCAGTCCTGCGATTCCACACATGACAATGTGCTTCCTTCTGCTTGTCCTGGGTTGGTGGGCCGGTCCGGAGATCAGGCCGGGCCGCTATTTTTTATACGTCTCTTTATACGGGCCGCCTTAGGGCAGGCATTCCATGTAGGTATCGGAATCCCATTCCGTGACCTGGGACATGAAGCGAGCCCATTCGTCCGATTTGTATTCGTGATAAAGCCGGTACATCTCGCCCGGCATGCCGCGCTGGACCACCTCGTCGGCCTCCAGCGCTTCCAGAGCCTCGCCAAGCGACATCGGCAGTTTCTTGACTTGCTTGCCGTCCTTGATCGCGTCGTAGATGTTGCGCTCCTCTGGCTCGCCTGGATCGAGCTTGTTGTCGATACCGTCGTCGGCGGCTGCCAGGATGGTCGCACCCATGATGTAGGGATTGACCATGCTGTCGACCGACCGGTACTCGAACCGTCCCGGTGCCGAGACGCGCAGGCCGGTAGTGCGGTTCTGGAAGCCCCAATCGGCGAAGACCGGCGCCCAGAAACCCGTGTCCCACAGACGGCGGTAAGAGTTCACCGTCGAGCAGCCGATCGCGGTCAGCGCCCGCAGGTGCTGCACGATCCCGCCGATTGCATCGAGGCCGGCCTTCTGCGGCATCTGCGGATCGTCGCCATCGGGCATGAAGGTGTTATCGCCGCCCTTCACATACATGTAGTTTTCTTTCATGCCGGGCAGCTTTTTCGGGTCGTTACCGCAGCGTACGAACTCGTCCTTGCCGCCATGCCACAGCGACATATTGTGGTGGCAGCCGTTGGCCGAGACGCCCATGAAAGGCTTGGTCATGAAACAGGCGAAGATGCCGAATTCCCGCGCGACCTGGGCGCAGATCTGACGGTAGGTGGTCAGACGATCGGCGTTGCGCAGCACGTCGTCATACATCCAGTTCAGTTCCAACTGTCCCGGCGCGTCCTCATGGTCGCCCTGGATCATGTCCAGGCCCATGGCACGGCTGTATTCCATGACCTTCATGTAGACCGGCCGCAGGCTTTCGAACTGGTCGATGTGGTAGCAATAGGGCTTCGAGAACCCGTCCTTCGGCTTTCCGTTCTCATCGAACTTCAGCCACATCATCTCCGGCTCGGTACCGACCCGCAGCTTCAGGCCCTTGTGCTTTTTCGAGAACTGCTCGTGCAGGCGGCGCAGGTTGCCGCGGCAATCGGCGGTCAGGTAGCCGCCCGGATCGACCTTTTCCTCGCGGTTGCGGAAAAGGGTGCAATAGAACCGCGCAATGCGCTTGTCCCAGGGCAGCTGCATCATGGTTTCCGGCTCGGGGATGCCAACCAGCTCGGCGGCCTCGGGCCCGTAGCCCAGATAATCGCCGCGGCGGTTGGTGAACAGGTTCATCGTGGCGCCATAGACGAGCTGGAAGCCCTTCTTTGCAACGGTCTCCCAGTGATCGGCAGGGATGCCCTTGCCCATGATCTTGCCGGTGACCGAGACGAATTGCAGATACAGATACTCGATCCCCAACTCATCGATCTTCTTGCGGACTTCCTTGACCTGCGCGTCGCGCCCCTTGGCTTCGACGAAGGTCTCAAGATCGGTTTTAGCCCCAGATTTAGCCACGAATTCCTCCATCATTGTGCGCCGCTGATGTTTCGGACTGTCGCCAATCCGGTACGGCTTCCCTGTGCTTTCCTTATGCTTCCCCTGTGCTTCCCGCGTACACCGGTGCCCAGTTTCTTTTGGCCGCTTTCGGGCGGTATTTAGACCGGAACGAGCACCAGGATCAATCCAAAAATGTACCAGTTTGCCAATTTTGGTATATTTAGTTGATTCTCGGTGAGTCTTCGTCCGGCCACCCTGACCAATCCCCAACCACAGTGCAACCAAATTTGTGCCTTTTGGAATCTTTTGGTATATGCCAAGCTGCCTTCACCTAAACCACGCGACCAACAATGCGACGCTGCGGCCAAGCCAGCATTACCGGGCAAAGTCACAAGTTAGGAACGGAATGAATGCCGCCGACATCGCCGGCGCCCTGCGCAAGCAGATCAGCGCGGCACAGTTTGCCCTGAACGACCGGCTTCCGCCGGAGCGCGTGCTGGCCGAGCAGTTCAGTGTCGCCCGCGGCACCGTCCGCGAGGCGTTGAAGCAGCTTGAGGACACCGGCTTTGTCGCGCGGCGCGCCGGGTCGGGCACCTACGTCACCTATTCCGAACGCGACGAGACCCGCTCGATTGTCGAGACCACCCGTCCGCTGGAACTGATCGACGCCCGATTTGCCGTCGAGCCGCAGATGGTGCGCCTCGCGGTGCTGCACGCCACCGAACTCGATCTCGCCAAGGCCGAAGCGCACCTGCGAACGATGGAAACCTGCGATGGCGACGCCCTGGCCTTCGCCGATGCCGATGACAGGTTCCATCTGGCGCTGGCGCAATGCGCGCAAAACGCGCTGATCGTCTGGATGATGCAGAAGATGCACGAGGTTCGCAGCCATGCTCAATGGGCGCGGATGCGCACCATCACGCTCGAGCCGGGGATCATCACGCTGTATAACAACCAGCACCGCGCAATCGTTGACGCCATCCGCTCACGCGATGCTGAGGGCGCCGGACGGCTGATGAAGGAACATCTGGATACCGCCCGGCGCTCGCTGGTCGAGGCGGCGAGTTAGCGACCTACCGCGCCTGGGCCGCTGCCTGGAGCCAGTTGATGTAAATCCGCTCGGAAATGGTGTTGAACTCCGCCATCCGCGCCGCGCATTCCGACGCCATGCGGTCCGCGCCGCCTGGACCAAAAGCCTGATCCAGCGCCGCCCGGTAGGCTGGAATCGCGATCCAGTTCTCCACCGTGTCAGCCTCGACCTCCATGTGGAACTGCATCGACAGCGCCCGTGGCCCCCAGCTCATCGCCTGCACCGCGCATTCCGGCGAGGTCGCGAGCACAACCGCCCCCTCCGGCAAACGGCTGATCTCGGCGCCGTGCCATTGCAGGCTGTGAAATTCGTCCGGTACATCGTCGAGAAAGACACTATCGGCACCCATCTGGGTCAACCTGACCGGCAGCACGCCAATCTCCGGCACCGGAGCCTTGCCGCATTCGCCACCCAGTGCGCAGGCCAGCAGCTGATGGCCAAGGCAGAGGCCGAGGAACGGCATCCCCCGCCCCTCGACCGCCTCGCGGATCAGCGCTTTCTCGGTCGCCAGCCAGGGGTGTCTGTCTTCTTCCCACACATCCATCGGCCCGCCCATGACCCACAGCGCGTCGAACCCGTCGAGCGGTGGCGGCACCTCGCCGGCGTCCAGCTCGACCGGCACCCATTCATGCCCATCCTCGGCCAGGAAACGGCGAAACTCGCCGGGGTGCTCGCAAGCCTCGTGCTGCAGAACCAGGATCTTCATCGGCGTGCTCCCTCCCATTTTTCACGACCAGCCGCAACCGGCCGACCAGGCCCCGGAGGAGAACCCGGAAACTGGCGCCAAGGCAACCGCTAGTGTAGTTGGCAATCGCCGCCGACCCGGATAGCCTCGCCTGGCGACAGGAGTTCGACTAAGGTAGCCTGAGGGGGCAGATGGCACTGACACTGGCAGATTATCTGACCGAGCGCACAGCACCGGAGACTGGCGCGGTGACCTTAGGTCTATGCGCTGCCGCTGCGGGCATCGCCACTGGTCTCGCGGGCTACGGCAAGCTTTCGATGTTTCAGGCATTTGCCGCATTTGCAGTCGCGCCTGAGGTCCGTCTGGTCAGCAGCATTCCGGATGGCACTGTCGCCAGCGTCAGCGCGAATGGTGAGCTCGCCGTCGCCATCGACCCCCTCGGTCCCCCGGCGGCGATCGAGACCAACACGCCGCCCGGCACGCTATTTTCAATCTACCCGGCGAACCACGCGACACCCGAGGCCAATTTCCTGCGCCCCGGCACAGATCAGACCGCCGCGGGATGTGTTCTATACGGCCCGCGCACGACATTGGCCCTAACCATTGGCGACGGCACTGCGCTGTTCGCGCTGGATCGCGAGGCCGCAACGTTTCGCCTGCAGACCGAACATCTCCGGATTCCTGATGGCACCGCCGAATTCGCTGCCAACGCCGCCGATTACCGTCTGTGGGAGCCGCCGGTGCAGCGCTTCATCGACGACTGCATGTCCGGCGCCGAGGGCCCACGGGAGCAGAACTTCGACATGCGCTGGACCGGGTCGCTGGCCGCCGAGGTGCATCGCATCCTGATCCGCGGCGGCGTCTACCTGGCCCCGGAAGGCGGCCACGCGCCGCACCCGTTGGTCCACCAATGCCACCCGGTCGCCATGCTGATCGAACAGGCGGGCGGGCGGGCCACCGACGGCCGCGCCCGCCTGCTCGACACCACCGCGTCGGCGCTCAACGCCACCAGCGCGCTGATCTTCGGGGTGTCGGAAAAGGTCGACCGCGTTGCCGCCTATCACGACATGCCCGATAGTGATGTGTCGCCGCTGTTCGGCCGGCGCGGCCTGTTCCGGAATTAAGGAAAGTCGAAGATGTCGCTTAAGCACCCCGTGATCTCGGTTACCGGCTCGTCCGGCGCCGGCATCTCGACGATCAAGTATATCTTCGAGCAGATTTTTCGTCGCGAGGGGGTCCACGCCGCCAGCGCCACCGGCGACGCCTTTCACCGCTACAATCGAGACGACATGACCGCCGAGCTGGCCCGCCGGGTCTCGGCTGGCGACCACTCGTTCAGCCATTTCAGCATCGACGCCAACGTTCTGGACGAGTTGGAAACCCTGTTTCGCACCTATGGCGAAACCGGCACCGGACGCCTGCGACACTATGTCCACGATGATGAGGACGCGCAGTGCTACGGCGTGCCCCCAGGCAACTTCACCGAATGGGAAGAGCTGCCCGACGACACCGACCTGCTGTTCTACGAGGGGCTGCACGGCGCCGTCGCCATCGACGGGCTGAACATTGCCCGCCATGCCGATCTGAAGATTGGCGTCGTCCCGGTGATCAACCTCGAATGGATCCAGAAGATCCACCGCGACAAGTCAACCCGCGGCTACACCACCGAGGGGGTGACCGACACCATCCTGCGCCGTATGCACGACTATGTGCATGTGATCTGCCCGCAATTCACCGAGACCGACATAAATTTCCAGCGGGTGCCGGTGGTCGATACCTCGAATCCGTTCGTCGCCCGCTGGATCCCGACCCCGGACGAAAGCGTCGTGGTGATCCGTTTCAGGAACCCGCGCGGCATCGATTTTTCCTACCTTATCTCGATGATCGCCGGGGCCTGGATGAGCCGGGCCAACTCGATCGTGATCCCCGGCAACAAGCTTGACCTGGCGATGCAGCTGATCCTGACCCCGCTGATCAACCGCCTCGCCGACCGGGCCAGG
>DATLAW010000215.1:0-5133 GCA_035527255.1 Thermohalobaculum sp.
CGGGCGGTTGGTGCAGGGCGGCTCGACCCTGACACAGCAGGTCGCCAAGAATGTGTACCTCACCGCCGAGCGCAGCCTCGAGCGCAAGCTTAAGGAACTGCCAATGGCCTTGGCGCTGGAGCTGAAATACTCCAAGCAGCAGATCCTCGCGATTTATATTAACCGGGTCTATCTGGGCGCCGGAACTTATGGCTTCGAGGCCGCTAGTCAGCGCTATTTTGGCAAATCCGCGCGCGTGTTGAACCCGTCCGAGGCGGCGATGTTGGCCGGATTGCTACGGGCCCCATCGCGCTATGCGCCGACCAACGATCTCGGTCGCGCCCAGGGCCGTGCCAGCGTGATCGTGCGGCTGATGGAGGAGCAGGGCTATCTGACTGACATTCAAGTGGTCCAGGCGCTGGCCACCCCGGCGAAGCTCAGCGTTGCCGCCGCCGCTCGCGCCGGCGGCTATTTCGCTGACTGGGTGATGGAAACCGCGCCGGCCTTTTTGGCCAAGGACACCACTGAGGACGTGACCATTTCCACTACCTTCGATCCAGCCCTGCAGAGGGCGGTGGAGGACGCGCTGGCGGCGGTATTTGAGACCAAGGTCAAGCCGGGCAGCACTGCTCAGGCCGCCATTGTGGTGATGACGGCGGACGGCCAGGTTCGCGCCATGGTTGGCGGACACGACAGCGGCGTCGGTCTGTTCAACCGCGCCGTCCATGCCAAGCGGCAGACCGGCAGCGCCTTCAAACCGATTGTCTACGCGGCGGCGCTGGAGGCCGGGATGAGTCCGCTCGACATCATCATCGACGAGCCTTTGCAGATCGGCGATTGGGCGCCGCAGAATTACAACCACCAGTATCTCGGCGCCGTCACCCTGATCGAGGCGCTGAGCAAGTCGATCAACACCGTGGCGATCCGGGTCTCGGAGCGCGCCGGGCAGGATCGGGTGCGCAGCCTCGCCAGCGCAATGGGCATCACCACGCCGCTGGCGCCCGGCCCGGCAATCGCGCTCGGAACGTCGGAGGCGACGCTGGTCGATATGACCGGGGTCTACGCCACCATCGCCAACCGAGGCCGGGCCGCGAATCCGCGCGGCATCCTCGAGATCCGGCTGCGCGGCGACGACATCGCGCTGGTGCGTGAGACAGGCGCCGCCGGGGCGCAGGTGCTGTCACCGCGCAACGCCGGACTGCTGACCTACATGATGCGCGAGGTGGTCGAGACCGGCACCGGACGGCGCGCCCGGTTGTCTGACCGCGATGCGGCGGGCAAGACCGGCACCACCCAGGTTGCACGGGACGCCTGGTTCATCGGCTTCACCGCCGACTACGTGGTCGGAGTGTGGATGGGCAATGACGACAACCTGCCGTTAACCGGGGTCGCTGGCGGCGGCTTGCCGGCCGAGATCTGGAGCGAGACCATGCAGCGCATCCACCAAGGCGTGCCGCCGCGCCCGCTGTATACCGTGACGCCGGGTTCTGGCTCTGTCCTGCTCAGCGGCGATCTGGGTAACGGGGCAACCGTTGTTGAGCGGGTGTTTCTGGATGTGCTGCGTGGCCTGACCGGCGGCGGCAGCAGCGATCGCGGCGGTGGCCCCGCTCCCGATTTCAAACCCACCACCGCCACAGACCGTTGAGCTGTCTTAGAACGAGTTGCCGGTTATATGAACCGCTGCGCTGCCTTTGTCCAAACTTGCACAAATACCTAAAATATTGAAATATATAACGATTCTATTTGGACGTGATCTATGGTTAGCAAAGTGTAAATTAGCCCGCCGGCGATACGCTTTCGCCAGGCTGCACCCCGTCGTAACCCTCGATGATCAGGAAATCCGCCACTGAAGCGCCGAGCCGGTGGGCCATCGCCTCGGCATATTCCGGCGAGCGGTAGCAGTCGAGCGCCGCCTGGTAGCTGGGAAATTCGATCACCACATTGCGCGACCGGGCCGTGCCCTCGACAGATTCGAACTTGCCGCCGCGGACCAGGAAGCGGGCACCGAATTTGGCAAAGGCTATCCCATTGGCGGCAACATATTTCAGATAGGCGTCCGGATTGGTCACATCGACCCGGCCGATAAGGTATCCCTTTGCCATAACCTTCTCCCCCTTTAACGGATATTCTGCTGACTGAATTCTAAAGCGATTGGATAGAACAAGTCACTCTGCGCCGAACTGAAAGCTGTGCAGTTTTCGGCCCTCGCTCTTCAGCCAGGCGCGATGGCGGCGATAGTCCGGCATGATCCGCTCGACCACCGCCCAGAAGCCAGGACCATGGTTCATTTCGAGCAGATGTGCTGCTTCGTGGGCGGCAACGTAATCCAACACCTCGGGCGGTGCCATTGCCAGGCGCCACGAGAAGCTGAGCCGCCCCTGATTGGTACACGACCCCCAGCGCGAGCGGGTATCGCGCAGGGTGACCGCCACCGCCCGCCGACCCAACAGCCCGGAATAGCTCTGCGCCGCCGGAACCAGCACATCGCGGGCACGCGATTTCAGGAAAGCAGCAACCCGAGGCCCGGCCAGAGCACCGCGCGACGCCGGAGCGGACAGAATCAGCTGCCCATCCTCCAGATGCGGGGCGCGGCGCGGGCCATCGATCATCCGGATCTCGACGTCATTGCCGGCGACCGGCAGGCGGACGCCGTCGCCGACCACGATTCGACCCGGTTGGCGGGCCAGTGCCCGGGCCAGCCAGTCAGACTGACGTATCAGGAACATCCGCGCCTCGCTCATCGGGACGCCGTGCGGCAGCGTCAGCACCGCACCCTCGCCGCTGGGCTCGAGCCGCAAGGTGAACCGCTGGGCTCGCGGGGAAACCCGCAAACGGACCGAGATGTTCGGGTTTTCAAGGATGACAACGGTTTCGCTCATCGCGGCGAGATTGCCCCGTCGAGGCCGAGTGATCAAGCCCCCGAGCATGCTCCGAAGCAAAGCCGGCTAGCCCTCGACCACAGCCCGGTTGGCACGGATGAAATCGCGCATCTTCGGCAGGATGTAGCGCCGGAAGCGCGAACCGTTGAAGACACCATAATGGCCGACCTTTGCCTGCACATAGGCGCGCTTTTTCGCATCGGGCAGGTTAGTGCACAGCGCCAGCGCCGCCTCGGTTTGGCCGCGCCCGGTGATGTCGTCCTTCTCGCCTTCGATCGTCATCATGGCGGTGTCGCGGATCGCTTGCGGCCGCACCGGGCGGTCGTGGTGCATCATCTCGCCCTTCGGCAGGGCATGCTTCTGGAACACCATCTCTACCGTATCCAGATAGAATTCAGCGGTGAGGTCCATCACCGCAAGATACTCGTCATAAAAAACGCGGTGTGCTGTCACCGAGTCGCCGTCACCCTGCACGAGATTTCGGAACTGGTCGGTATGGGCGTCGACATGGCGGTCGAGATTCATCGACATAAAGCCCGAGAGCTGCAAGAACCCTGGATAGACCCGGCGCAGAAAGCCCTGGTTCGGCCATGGCACGACAACGATGACGTTCTGCTCGAACCAGTTCAGGTCATGGCTTTTCGCCAGCCTGTTGGGCTCGGTTTCATTCACCCTGGTGTCGATGGGGCTGCCCATCAAGATCAGCGAGGCAGGTCGAGCCGGATCATTGTCTTCGGCCATCAGGCTGGCCGCCGCCATGCAGGGCACGCCCGGCTGGCACACCGCCATGATCGAAACACGCTCGCCATCGGCCGCAAGAAAGCGCGAGAATTCGCGGATATAATCGGTGTAGTCGGACAGATCGAAGCGCCCGGCCGACAGCGGCACATTGCGGGCGTCGATCCAGTCGGTCAAATAGATATCGTGGTCCGGCAGCATCGCCTCGACCGTGCCGCGCAAAAGCGTGGCGAAATGACCTGACATCGGCGCGACAATCAGAACCTTGGGATCGTTGCGGGTTTCCGCCAGAACTGATTGACGTTTGAAGTGGAGCAGATTGCAGAAAGTCTTTTCCAACACCACTTCCTCGATCACCGGGACGATCTCGCTGGCGATTTCGGTTTCACTGGCGATTTCGGTTTCAACGATGCCGAATTCCGGCTTGGCGTAGCGCCGGGTCGCATTGATAAACATGTCACAGGCTGCGGCGGTGGCGCGCACCGGCAAAGTGGTCGCAAAGGGAAAGAACGGATTCCGCAGTGCATGGCCGCTGACTTCGGCCGCCGTTCGCATCGGGCCCATGGCGGCATGGGTCAGCTCATACGCATGATACAACACAACTTTTCCCCACTTCTGGTCTACTTCCCTTACCGGAAAGCTTAAGGGACTTTTTGCAACGCCGCAAGGAATCCCTTCGCACTTGCACAATTTTCCACAGGCAGAACCTCCGATGAATGCTAAAACGGCTTTGACACGGGCTTTGGTTCTGTGGCATTGCCGCTCGTTCCTTGCTAGATGGGCCTCGTTGGGCGCGTCTTGGTAAGAAGGCCTTGCCATACGAGGCCTTGATGGCCGGATCCTGATAGAATGATCGCTAAGTGGAGAGCCTAATGTCAAAAGCTGAATGGGGCGTGAAACGCACGTGTATTACCTGCCGTGCCCGATTTTATGACCTGATGCGCGAACCGATCGTCTGTCCGAAATGCGGCGCCGAGCTCGATATTACGGTGCTGTTGAAGCCCAAGCGCGCCAAACCAACCGCAAAGGCCGCCGCGCCGAAGGCCGCCATCAAGGATATCGATCTCATCGATGATGAGGTTGAGGTTGATGACGACAGCTTGGACGATGATGACGATGATGACGCCGTCGTGGCCGTCACTGACGACGATGAGGAGGACGGTGCGGTCGTCGCTAAGAAGGGTTCCAAGGCCAGCGACGACGACGATGATGATGATCTTGACGATCTCGATGGCGATGTCCTCCTCGCCGACGACGATGACGACGATGACGCCAATGACGCCGACCTTGATGTTGTCTCTCCCAAGAAGCCGATAGACATCTGAGAACACCAAGTGGGCAAGCGCGGCGAGGCGCAATCCGGCGCCGATCCGATGCAGCGATTTTTCGCTTGAACTCGGGCATGCATGCTCCTAGGTTCCGCGCGCTGGCTCCGCGCTCTGGGAAATTGCCGGTAAATATGGGGCCATAGCTCAGCTGGGAGAGCGCTTGAATGGCATTCAAGAGGTCGGCGGTTCGATCCCGCCTGGCTCCACCA
>DATLAW010000216.1:0-14964 GCA_035527255.1 Thermohalobaculum sp.
CAGGCGGTCGGCAAGCTGAAACGCTTCAAGCGCATCGCGCTACGCTGCGAGAAAACCCGCCGAAACTTCGGATCGTTCGTCGCACTCGCCGCCGCATTCATCTTGATCAAATCCGTCCACACGGCCTAATGCAGTTGTTGCAGCATTACTTAGCGACCCTACTACGGGCCCCGTGCTGAATGGATTAAGTAATTTAGGAGTTCCAGTTGCAACATATATTGCTCGGGTGATTGCACCAGTACTCGCGCCACTTCCTAATTCACCACTTACTGTTGGTGATTTTTTGCCAGACACGACCGCGCAGCGCAAGCAGTTTGCAGATACGATGTGGGATGTGATTGCTCGGAATTACCCTTTCGAATTGTTGGCGACGAATCTATTATACGAAGGTGGGGTATTTGAGGGTGACGTATTTAGGGCGACTTTAAATGATTATCTGCGGCTAAAACTTGGAACAACAGGTGATCCTCAATTTCGAGATTTGCCGATACCATTGGCTGTTATAGCAACCGACATCAAGAATGCGTCGATGGTTGTCTATTCGTCAGAGCAAAACCCAACCATGCCTGTGGCCGACGCAGTAAGGCAATCAATGAGTATACCATTTGTTTTTCAGCCGCTGGGTAATGACGGTGAGCTTGTCGATGGCGGCCTCGTTTCAAACTACCCGCTGTGGTTATTTACAAAGAGTGGCGATCGATTTTGGGCGAGCTCAGATACGGTGTTGAAGAACCGCTACAGAGGAGGCGTCCACCCCATCGGACACGGTCATGCGACCTTGCAGGAGGTCGAACGGTACACACGGGATGCGCAACGGTCGGGACTTGCTGACTCGGGCTTCGAAAAGCTGGGAACGTGGTCGAAACGAGAACGTGTTGTGGCGAACCACCCGAAAAGGTTCGCCAAAAAAGAGGGTAAATAGTTGACTGTGCTTGATAAAATATCAAGGTTGGTACGCCCAACGGGAATCGAACCCGTGTCTCCGCCGTGAAAGGGCGACGTCCTGACCGCTAGACGATGGGCGCGCGGTGGCAAAGTCTGGTACGCCCTACGGGAATCGAACCCGTGTTTCCGCCGTGAGAGGGCGATGTCCTAACCGCTAGACGAAGGGCGCGCGGTGGCGGTGTAGATAACGGCTCACCCCGCGGCATGCAAGCCGCATTTTCAGCGGGTCAGACCGGTCGGCGTGCTGGCGTCGTCGATCCGCAGCTTGGGCTTTCGCCGCCCGCCCCAGTCGTCGATTTCCAACTTGCCCGCCACATGCAACGGTGTTCGCGCCGCCGCCGCCGCCTCGAACAGAGCTGCCAGCCCGGTGTCGGCGGCACGAAAGGCGATCGCCGCCAGTTGCGGCCCACTGCCAGTGGAAAGCCGCAATTGGCAATGGCCGTTGCCGACAATCCGCACCCCCTGCACGACCACCGAGCCGAAGGCCATACGCGGCGACGGGTTCGCCTGACCGTACGGCCCGGCCGCCTCCAACTGTTCAATCAGCTCAATGGTCGCGCCGCCCGGCGCCAACGCACCATCCAGCCGCAGATCAGAAGGCCCGGTCTGCCCGGCACCCTGCGCCGCCATCCGATCGCCGAGCGCATCCATCGCGGCCTCCA
Organism: Thermohalobaculum sp.; assembly: GCA_035527255.1. Taxonomy (GTDB): domain Bacteria; phylum Pseudomonadota; class Alphaproteobacteria; order Rhodobacterales; family Rhodobacteraceae; genus Thermohalobaculum. The sequence continues at coordinate 1,608 of DATLAW010000216.1, forward strand.
GCTTCTCGGCGGCCACCGTCAGCCCTGCCGCCATGACATGCCCACCGCCCTTCAGGAACAACCCCTCGCGGGTCATCGACGCCACCGCCGAGCCGAGATCTATGCCCGGCACTGACCGGCCCGAGCCTTTTCCCTCGGCCCCATCCAGCCCAATCACCACGGCGGGGCGGTTGAAGCGATCCTTCAGTCGGCTGGCGACGATACCGACGACACCGGGATGCCAGCCCTCGCCCGCCGCCCAGACCAGTGGTGCCGTGGGGTCACGGGTCTCGACCTGGCTGATTGCCGCCTCCAGCACCACCGCTTCGATCTCCTGACGCTCACGGTTCAGCTGGTTCAACTTCTCGGCCAACGCCGCCGCCTCGTGCGGATCCGAGGAGGTCAGCAGGCGCTGACCCAGATTGGCCTCGCCGACCCGGCCACCGGCGTTGATCCGTGGCCCCAGCGCGAACCCTAGGTCACGCGACACTGGCGGCGCCCGCAGCCCCGCCACGTCGGCCAATGCCGCCAACCCCGGACGGGCCCGCCGCGCCAATACTGCCAGCCCCTGGCGCACAAACGCCCGGTTCAACCCGATCAGCGGCGCCACATCGGCCACCGTCGCCACCGCCACCAGGTCGAGCAGCGCCATCAGATTCGGCTCGGCCTTCGCCCAGAACCAACCGCGCTTGCGCAATTCGCGACTGGTCGCGACCAGCAGAAAAAACACCACACCGGCAGCGCAAAGATACCCGAGGCCCGAGCCGTCGTCCTGCCGGTTCGGGTTCACCACCGCGACCGCATCCGGCAGTTCCACCTCAGCCAAATGGTGGTCGGCGATGATGACATCAGCTCCCGCCGCCCGCGCTGCTGCCACTGGCTCGAAGCTCAGGGTTCCGCAGTCGACGCACAGGATCAGGTCATGGGCGCGGGCCAACGCCTCCATCGCCGGAACATTCGGCCCGTAGCCCTCGTCGATCCGGTCCGGAATATAGGGCGTCGCCTGGCAACCCAACTGCCCCAGCCAGCTGCACAGCAGCGCGACCGACGCGCCGCCATCAACATCATAGTCGCCAAAAACCGCAATCCGCTGGCTCCGGACCACCGCCTCGGCCAGCCGCGCCGCCGCGACATCCATCCCTGCCAGCACGCTCGGGTCGGGCATAAGTGCGCGCAGCGTCGGGTTCAGATATACCTCGGCATCGTCGGCCGTCACGCCGCGCGCCGCCAGTACCCGGCCAACAATCTCGGGCAGCTCCAGCCTCTGGGCGATGGCCAGCCCCAGCCGCTCGACCTCAGGGCCAGGGCCAACCCAGCGCCGGCCAGTGGCGGAGTGTTCGACGTTGAGGAAGGCGGGCGCGGTCATTCGCCATCAATGGCGCATCCTTCCCGCGAGGCCAAGCCTGGAATAGTGGTGCAGATACCATTGCCTCAGTCGGGTGCTGGTAACGGCTTCCCGCGCAGCAAGCCTATGATCGCGCGAACCACGAACACCCAGCCACTCACCGCGAATATCAGCCAGATAATCAGAAATCCGCCTCCAGCCAGATCGTCGGGCCAAACACTGAGCAGCGCATTGAACGCAAACCCGATGCCGGCTGTCCAGCCAGTGAGCCAGAATGTCAGAAAAGCGATCACCACCCACCGGAAGCCAGCCGATGCCGGAGCCGCATGATCCGTGCTGTCCGGCGCGGTTTCCCAGACAGTTTCCCGGTCTGACCGGCGCCAGTCGGTCTGCGCATCGTTGAACCCGACCCGTCTCGTCATTTACCACGCTCCGCAATGTCCGGAGCATGCACCATGCCTGATCTTTCGGGCAAAACGGCGGCAGCGGTCAGAAATTCTTCGTCCGATAGAACAGCCGCCTGAACGACCCGGTGCGCGAGCGCATCAGCAGGGTTTCCGTCTCCAGATACTCGCCAACCCGCCGGGCACCGCGCAGGATCGAGCCGTCGGTCACCCCGGTGGCCGAGAACAGCACGTCGGCGCGCACCATGTCGTCGCGATTGTACTTGGCGTCCAGATCCTCGATCCCGGCTGACCGCGCCCGGCCGATCTCGTCGTTGTTGCGGAACAGCAACCGCCCCTGGATCTGCCCGCCCATGCATTTCAGCGCCGCCGCCGCCAGCACCCCCTCCGGCGCACCGCCGGAGCCCATATACATGTCGATCCCGGTCTCGTCCGGCTGCGCGCAATGCATCACCCCGGCGACATCGCCATCGGTGATCAACCGGATCGAGGCGCCGGTCTCGCGGACCTCCGCGATCAGATCGGCATGGCGCGGGCGCTCGAGGATGCAGACGGTAACATCCGAGGGCTTGCAGCCCTTGGCCTCGGCGAAGACCCGCAGCCGCTCGGTCGGGGTCATGTCCAGATCAACCAGCCCCGGCGCATAGCCCGGCCCGATCGCCAACTTGTCCATGTAGACATCCGGCGCGTGCAGCATCGAATGGCGCGGCCCCATCGCCACCACCGTCAAGGCATTCGGCATATCCTTCGCGGTCAGCGTGGTGCCTTCCAGCGGGTCGAGGGCGATATCGACCTCCTCGCCCTTGCCGGTGCCGACCTCCTCGCCGATGAACAGCATCGGTGCCTCGTCGCGCTCGCCCTCGCCGATCACCACGGTGCCCCTGATGTCGAGCATGTTGAGCTGGATCCGCATCGCCTCGACCGCCGCCGAATCCGCCGCCTTTTCGTCGCCACGACCGATCAGCCGCGACGAGGCGATTGCAGCGGCCTCGGAAACCCGCGCCAAACCCAGACTGAGCATACGATCCTGAAAGCTGTCTTCATTGTCGGCGGTCATCGGCAAGTTCCCTCTTATCACAACGTCTTTGGCGCATGTTTAGCCGCCGGTTGGTCTCAACTTCTAGGATTAACCCCAGAAAAAGGCAACATTTTGCGCCCGGCACAGACCAGCTGGAGTCTAGACTTCCTCGATCCGGATCGCCACCGGCGCGACCATGCTGACCGGCAATGCTGCAATCGCCCCGAGCGCCGCGTCGATCGCATCGCGCCGGGCATCATGGGTCTCGATCACCACCGGCACCGGGTCGCCCTGGCCGTATTGGCGCATCCGGTGGATCGACACCCCGGCCGTGCCGAGGGCTGACGCAATGCTGGCCAGCGCCCCCGGCTGGTCGGCCAGCATGAAGCGCAGGTAATAGGGCGAATGCTCGTCGCCATGTTCCAGCCGGGAGGCAGCAGTCAGGCTAGCCGCTGGCCGCCCGAAGGCCGGGGTCAGATTGCCCCGCGCCACATCCAGCACATCTGCCAGGATCGCCGAGGCTGTCGGCCCCGCCCCGGCGCCAGGGCCGGTGAAGATACATTTGCCGACAAAATCGCCCTCGACCACCACCGCATTGGTCACGCCCTTCAGGGCGCCAATCGGGGTTGTCTCCGACACCATGCAAGGCCGGACCCGCTGCTCGAGCCCCGTCGGGTGCATCCGTGCCAGACCCAACAGCTTGATCGAATAGCCCATGTCGCGGGCGGTTTCGATATCGGCCAGCGTGATCCGGTCGATCCCCTCGGTCACCACACCATCGAAGTCGATCCTGGTGCCAAACGCCAGCGCCGCCAGGATCGCCAGCTTATGCGCGGCATCGATGCCGCCGACATCGAAGGTCGGGTCGGCCTCGGCGTAACCCAACCGCTGGGCGTCCGCCAGCACATCCGAATAGGCGGCCTTGGTCGCCTCCATCTCGGACAGGATATAATTGCAGGTGCCGTTCAACACCCCAAAAACCCGGCTGATCTGGTTCGCCGCCAACCCCTCACCCAGGCCTTTCAGGACCGGAATGCCACCGGCCACCGCCGCTTCAAAGCGCAGCGCCGTACCTGCGGCCTCAGCCGCCTCGGCCAATGCCTGGCCATGATGGGCGATCAGCGCCTTGTTGGCGGTGACCACGTGCTTGCGCGCCGCCAGCGCCTGGCTCACCAGCGCCTTGGCCGGTCCATCCGAGCCGCCAATCACCTCGACGACGCAGTCGACATCGTCACGCGCGGCTAGCCGAGTAGCGTCGTCCTCCCAGCCATAGCCCGACAGATCGACACCCCGATCAAGCCCACGGTTACGGGCCGAGACCGCCGTGATCTCGACCGCGCGACCGGCCTTGGCCGCCAGCGCCGCCCCATGGGTCTGGACGATCTTCACCACCCCGGCACCGACAGTACCAAGCCCGGCGATACCGAGACGGAAAGGCATGCTCATACGATTGTTTCCTCTGACTTTGAACGACCAGACAATACCGTGTCCGCCCGCTGCATCAACTGCCGTGATGACAGGGCGTGACAAGGGGGGGCAAGCTGGCGGCCTGCTATCATACTATTTCCGGGTTAGACGCCTACGTTCTGCCTCGGTCAGAACCGGCGCTCCCAGCGCCTCGGCCCGCGTCGCTGCATCGCGCGCCACGATACCCAGTTGGGTTATCGCGACAACGCCCTCCATCGGGTCGGGCACAGCGTCGCTGTAGGTCCCCGTGGCCGGCGCCGCCGGGGTATCGACCAGCCGCGGCCACGGCGCGTCGGCGGCGGCCGAGGTATCGTCAACTGGAAAGGCGTCGAAGAGTTGCGCGCTGCCGCAGCCCGCGAGCGACGCGAGTAGCAATAACGCTGCGCTGCACAAGAAACCGTTCATTAGCGACGTATCGCCTCGTTGTGCTAGAGTGAAACATGTCCCAAAGACGGACGCGACGCAGCATAACCCGGTCATTGCTGGCTGACCAGCACCAACGGAGCGGTGTTTGCGACCGCCAAGCCCCTGATGTAGAAAGTCAATTCATGACGACTAATAATGATGCTCCCGGACCCCAGGAAGTTCAGGAAATGACCGACCGGATTTCCCGCCTGGTCGAGCGCAGCCAGAAGCTCTGGGCGGAGTCCCTGGACCGCAGCGTCGATGACGTGTCGACCGCGGACCACGATCCCTTGAACACCATGCCAGCGCTGACCCGTCTGACTCAGGAGTATCTCGATCAACCGCAAAAATTGGTCGAGGCGACCCTGGAATACTGGACCCAGCAGGCCGACCTCTGGACCAACATCGTCAAGCGCAGCATGGGTGGCGAGGATACCAGCCCGGTCGCAACTCCCGAACCGGGCGACAAGCGCTTCAAGGACGAGTTGTGGGACAAGAACCCCTATTTCGATTACCTCAAGCAGTCTTACCTGCTGACCGGCAACTGGCTGAAGCACCGCCTCGCCGATGCCGAGGGGTTGAGTCCGCAGGACCGCCGCAAGCTTGAGTTCCTGACCCGCAACTACATCGAAGCGATCTCGCCCACCAACTATGCGGCGACCAACCCCGAGGTTCTGAAGGCGACCGCCGACGAGCGCGGTGAGAATCTGGTGCGCGGCCTCGAGAACCTGTTGCGCGATCTCGAACGTGGCAAGGGCCAGCTGATGATCCGCCAGACCGACATGGATGCCTTCAAGGTCGGCGAGAACATGGCCACGACGCCGGGCAAGGTCATTTACCAGAACGAAGTCATGCAACTGCTGCAATACGCCCCGGCGACGGCCAGGGTATATGCCCGGCCGCTGCTGATCGTGCCGCCCTGGATCAACAAGTTCTACATTCTCGACCTCAACGAAAAGAAATCGCTGATCCGTTGGCTGGTTGCCCAGGGCCACACGGTGTTCGTGATCAGTTGGATCAATCCGGACGAGCACCAGCGCGCCGAGACCTGGGCCAGCTACATGCACAAAGGCCCGCTGACAGCGATCGGGAAGGTGCTGGAGGAAACCGGTGCCGACAAGGTCAACATCGTCGGCTACTGCATCGGCGGCACCATGATCGGCACCACGCTGGCCTATATGGCGGCCAACGATGACACCCGCGTCAGCAGCGCCACCTTCTTCACCGCCCAGCTCGATTTCACAGACGCCGGCGAGCTTCAGACTTTCATCGACGACGAAGTGGTCGAGATGATCGAATCGAAGGTTGCCGAACGTGGCTACCTTGCCGCCGAAAACATGGCATCAGCCTTCAACTCGTTGCGCTCGACCGACCTGATCTGGGGGTTCGTGATCAACAATTATCTGCTGGGGAAGGAGAATTTTCCCTTCGATCTGTTGTACTGGAACGCCGATTCCACCCGGATGCCGGGCCAGGTGCATGTCTATTATCTCGACGAGTTCTACAACCGGAACACCTTGGCCAAGGGCGAGCTGGAAATCGACGAAATACCCCTGGACCTGAAGAAGATTACCATCCCCGCCTACCACGTGGCGACGGTCGAGGACCACATCGCCCCCGCCCCCAGCGCCTACCGCGCCGCCAAGCTGTTGGGCTCGCGCAGCCAGCGGTTTGTGCTGACTGGCTCGGGTCATATCGCCGGGGTGGTCAACCCGCCCGCCGCGGTCAAGTACCAGCATTGGACCAAGACCGGCATCAAGGCGGCCACCCTCGCCGATTGGCGCGAAGGCACCACCGAGGTTCCCGGCTCGTGGTGGCCGGACTGGGATGTCTGGCTGGCAAAACAGTCGAAAAGCCAACAGGTACCGGCCCGCGAACCCGGCGCCAAGCTCGGCCAGATCGAGGATGCCCCCGGCGGTTATGTAAAGCGCCGTTTTGACGAGAGCTGACCGGTCAACGCGACGCGATCCGGCCCCGACTGCTCGATCAAAGGCACCTTCTGTGGGTAGCATCTCAGTTTGAATTTCTGCTTTGCGGGACTCTCTCGCCATTTGCCACCCAGGCACAATGGAGGGCCGCGCCCTTCCTCGGGTGGGCGCATACGGCCTTTGTGCGTGACCCTTTATGGTCGCGGTACCTTGCAACCTGTGAGCTCCGAGCGAGGCTGAAAATGCGCCCTCCCTTGGGGGAGGAAGGGCGCGGCCCGGCGGGCTTCGCCCTTGATTTCGGGTCAGGTGCGTGGGTGACGAGGTCCGCAAAGGGCTCCAAGCAGAAATCCGAACTGAGACACCACCCTTCTGTGACACCTGTCGCATATTGCCGAAAAATCAGGTATGATCCTGGCGGGGGCGTCGGGCAAAGGCGGTTGCAATACCGCTTTTTGGATGGGGTGTTTGGATAATGGATATACGCAATTTCTTGGCTCGAGCAATTCGGGTCGGCAGGCACTTGTTGCCGATTGCCATGTTCTCGCTTTCGTTGGGGCTACCTGCGGCGTCCTACGCCGCGACATGCGACAATACCGGTTTTGAAAAGCCATGCCCAGTTCAGGATGGCTTCTATCGAGCACTGATCCCGGAAGGCGACGGCCCGTTCCCGATGATGGTCTATCTGTATGGCTCGGGTGGCCAAAGCACTACTATCGCCAACCACCCGCTGTTTATCGACTCGGTGGTCGAGCGTGGTTACGCACTGATCGTCCCTGCGGCACTCGACATGGAATATCGCAAAGGCATCTACGACAGCGGCTGGTCGCTCCGGCACGAACCAGGCGGCAGCCGCGATGAAGTGGCGTTCATCAACCAGGTCATCGAAGATGCTAGCCGGCGCTTCCCGCTCGACCGCAAACAAGTGGTCCTGGTCGGCCAGTCGCGCGGCGCATTTCTGATCTGGGAAATTGCTTGCCACGAGCCGGAAACAGCCGCCGCCTATGCAGTCCATGCCGGCGGTTATCTGGGAAAACTGCCGGACGAATGCGAACGCCCGGTGCGGTTTATGCACAGTCATGGCGCTGCCGACCAGATCGTCCCGTTTTCCGGAACGCCGATCACCTCGGGTGGCGTCAGAATGGCGACGTTGGAGCGGAGCCTCGACCTATTGGCGAGGACCAATCACTGCACAGATCCGGAACCCGACCATGTCGAAATGATGTTGGGCCTGCAACGGACCCAATGGACCGGATGCGCCAGAGGCAGCTCACTCGACCTCCTGCTTCATGGCGGCGGCCACACTATGCCGGGGGAATGGTTCCGGGCGGTGCTTGACTGGTTCGAGGAACCACCGGCCGACGTCGAGGAAACCTCGCCCATCATCCGTGCGGTCGGTGTCCGCCTGCCGGGTCAGTTCAAGACCTTGCGCTCGGGTGGCACAGGATTGACCACGACCGAGGAACCGGCGGCGGGTAAGCGCCTTCAGGCCCCGAGCGGATCCAAGAAGCTCTTGAAGTAGAGGAACCTCCGGTCGAACCGATTTGTCCGGCGACCGGGGAACAACGAATGCCGGCCCAGAGGGATCGGGTGGGACCGGCCTTAAATTCTCGTGCGCGTTGGCTCACCCCATCCGGTTGGTCGGATTGCCGATGATGTCCATGAACTCCTTGCGGGTCCGGTGGTCTTCGCGGAAGCTGCCGAGCATGGTTGAGGTCACCATACTGACCCCGTGCTTGTGGACGCCCCGGGTCGACATGCAGTGATGCTCGCCCTCCAGCACCACCGCGACGCCGCGCGGCTTCAGTACCGTCATCAACGTCTTGGCGATCTGGGCTGTCATTTTTTCCTGCACCTGGAGGCGCTTGGCATAGGCATCGACTAGGCGGGCCAGCTTCGAGATACCGACGACACGGTCGGTTGGGATATAGCCGACATGGGCCTTGCCGATGATCGGTGCGAGATGGTGCTCGCAATAACTCTCGAATCGAATGTCGCGCAGCACGACCATCTCGTCATAGCCATCGACCTCCTCGAAGGTCCGCTGCAGCATCGCCACCGGGTCCTCCTCATAGCCGCGGAACCACTGACGATAGGCCCGGGTCACCCGGTTGGGCGTGTCTAGCAGACCCTCGCGGGTTGGATCATCACCGGCCCACCGCAGCAGGGTCCGCACAGCATCCTCCGCCTCGGCGGCGGTCGGGCGATCGATCGGCTGTGCTGCCGCATCGATCAGGGCTTTGGGGTCGATCTTGTTCATTTGCAGACCTTTCAACAATCGTCGGCTCCGCTTCGCGCCCCACGCGGCATTTTTTTACCCCAAATGTCCGCTGCATCACAGTAACAAACCACGCAGGTTAATGGGAGGTTAAGAACCGTTACCAAAGGGTGAATTAATTCACCGTCACACAACCTCAAGTGCCGCTTCTAGATCCTGGAGCAGGTCTTCCGGGTCCTCCAACCCCACAGATAGCCGCACCAGGCCGGGAGTGATCCCCAATCGGAGCCGCGCCTCCTCGGTCAGACGCTGATGGGTTGTCGTGGTCGGGTGGGTCACCAGGCTTTTGGCATCGCCCAGATTGTTCGAGATTCGAATCAGCCGCAGCGCGTTCAGGAACCGGAACGCACCCGCTTGCCCATCGGCGACCTCAAAGGACAGGATGGTCCCGGGCCGCTCCATCTGCGCCAGCGCCAGATTGTGCTGAGGGTGGCTTGGCAGGCCGGGATAGAGCACCCGCTCCAGCTTGTCCCCAATCGACGCCCCGGTACTCATCCACCGCGCCAAAACCTCGGCGCCGTCGGTCTGGGCGTCACACCGCAGCGCCAACGTCTCCAATCCCTTCAGCATCACCCAGGCATTGAACGGACTCAGCGCCGGACCGGTATGCTTGACGTAGGGCTCGACCTCATCACGGATAAACCGCTCGGTTCCCAGCACCACACCGCCCAGGCATCGGCCTTGCCCATCGATATGTTTGGTCGCCGAATAGACCACCACGTCGGCCCCGAGTTCCAGCGGGTGCTGATACATCGGGGTGGCAAACACATTGTCCACCACCAGCCGCGCACCAGCCGAATGGACGACATCGGCCACCGCCCGCACGTCGATGATCTCGAGGGTCGGATTTGAGGGCGTCTCAAGGAAACAAACCTTGGTCTCCGGCCGCATCGCCTCGCGCCATTGCGCCAGATCGGTGCCGTCGACCAGCGTCAGACTGATGCCGAAGCGCGGACACAAGGTCTCGATGACGTAGAGACACGAGCCGAACAACGCCCGCGCCGCCACAACATGTTCGCCCGCCTTCAGCTGACACATCAGGCTCGCATGCACTGCCGCCATGCCGCTGGCGGTGGCAAAGGCCGCCTCAGCGCCTTCCAGCGCGGCGATCCGGTCCTCGAACATGGCGACGGTCGGGTTGCCGTAGCGTGAATAGATGAAGCCTTCCTCACCCTCGGGCAACTCACCTTTGAAACGGGTCTCCGCGGCTTCGGCACTGGGGTAGACGAAGCCCTGCGTCAGGTAGATCGCCTCGGATGTCTCGCCAAACTGGCTGCGGCGCTGACCGGCATGGACGAGGCGCGTGCGGGGACGGTAGGTGGATTTGATCATGCGTGCTGCCGGGAAATGCCCGGTCCTCCAACAATCATGGACCGGAACGGACGGGTCAGTACCCCTGACCACGACCTCTTTAGCGGTTTATTTAACGTGGCCCGCAAGCCGGCCCGACAAATCGCCACGTCATTCGCCATTACGCTTTTTGGTGCGGCAGGTCAATTCTGTGATTGGCCTGGCCGGGCGGCGCATCTAACATCAGCTTCTGCACTCACATCGCAGCCAGGAATATTCTCGGGGGGTATGTGACATGACCAAAATGGATTCACCCGACCCGGTGAAAACCCGCGAATTGCACAATCACCACTTCGATTCGACGATCTGGAACGGCTTTGGCTTTCGCGACGACGACATCATCATCTCGACCTATGCAAAGTCCGGCACCACCTGGATGCAGCAGATTGTCAGCCAACTCATCTTCAACGGCGCCGAGGGTTTGGCCGTCGCCGAGATGTCGCCCTGGCTCGACCTGCGCGTGCCGCCGAAGGAGGTCAAGCTGCCCGCGGTCGAGGCGCAGTCGCACCGCCGCTTCCTGAAGACCCACCTGCCGGTCGACGCCCTGGTGTTCTCGCGCCAGGCCAAATACCTCTATATCGGCCGCGATGGGCGCGACGCGCTTTGGAGCATGTACAACCATCACATCAACGCCAACGCGCTTTGGTACGAAGCGCTGAACGACACACCCGGCCGGGTCGGCCCGCCAATCAAGCCGCCGCCCGACTCGATCCTGCAATATTTTGATGACTGGCTGGCGCGCGACGGCCACCCGTTCTGGCCGTTCTGGGAGAACGTCCGCAGCTGGTGGGAAGTCCGCCATCTGCCCAATGTGATGATGCTGCATTTCGGACGCCTGAAGGCCGACATGCCCGGCGAGATCCGCCGCATCGCCGCCTTCCTCGATATCAGCATCGATGAGGCAACGTGGCCGATGATTCTGGAACATTGCAGCTTCGACTACATGAAGGCCAACGCCGCATCCAGCGTGCCGCTCGGCGGTGCTTTTTGGGATGGCGGCGCCCAGACATTTGTCCATAAGGGCGTCAACGGGCGCTGGCGCGACGTCCTCAGCCCCGACCAATCCGCCGCCTTTGAGATCCGCGCGGCCAGCGAGCTGGATGCGGCCTGTGCGCGCTGGCTGGCGACAGGCGCTGAGGACTGAGGGCTGGGAGCGGCGGGCCCCAGGATATTCCGAATTCCCGCTTATGAAGGCCTGGCTGGACCACATGTGGGAGCGCCCGGCGGTCAGAACCGGCCGCGAGCTGGGTCAGGAGAAACGCCGCGACCTGGCCGCCGACAAGAAAACCCAGGAAATCTTGTTCGGCCAACGCGCGCGTTGAGTGGTTAACACAAAGACAAAAAAAGGGCGCCGGGGGAGAGAGAAACCCAGCGCCCAGTCTGAGAGGTATCACAAGAAACACACGTGACTGTCATCATTGGCGCCCAGCCCGGTCGGTATGGCTTGATCGACCCGGGCGCCACTAGGGACGACTCACCATTAGTCCATCCGCGCCAGCGCCGATGTGACGAATGTCACAGGATCGGCGCGAGCATGAAAATCGCGGAATTTAATTGGCGCCGGAAGCGGCAAAACCGGCCGGAAGGGGTGCGACGCAAGCATCGCCGGGCACTGGCCGAGGACAACCCGCACCAAAACAAAAAAAGGCTTCCCTCCTCTTGCGGTACAAGAGGAGAGAAACCAAACAGACTCACCAACAACCCCAGCTGGCAACCCGAACGCAAAATCCAAGGCGCGTTGATCCGCAACCTCTGATTGCGCGGTCTTAACAGAAATCAACCGATTCGGACAAAGGCACTCCGAACGCTTGCGTGAATTTTTGGCTAATGGCGCTCAATTCCTTTTCGATCGTTGCAAAAATGCCGGCCCGGCATTCAGCGAAATATCAACCTGAAGAATGCTGAAGCCAGCCACCCGGCGGTCAGCGCCACGACAATAGAAAGTATCCCATAAAGCGCGCTCTGCTCCTGCGCCATGGTGTAGATCAAGCGCTCCAATCCGACCTTTCGGACCTCGATCGATGACTCGAATACATCCAGAACGGTCTTGTTGCGCAGCAGGAATATCCGCGTTTTGTAGTCACCCTCGACCAGGTTTGCCGGCAACTGAATTCGGGTCTCGAACAGCGTTTCTTCGGTGACCGTCACCGACCCGATCCGTTCAAAATATGCCCCCTGGGCCCGGCGCAATCGCACGAGTGCCTCGGGGTAGCCCTCCCTGAATTCGACATCATCGGTCTCACCGATAAACCTCACCAGGTGTTCGATTCCGACTTTGTATCGAAAATCATCGGTAAACGAGATCACATCGCGATAAGGCCCGGTCGTGGCAATGGCGTAAAGGCTCGGCGCCGCGTCCACCTTCACGCCTGCATCGTTGACCCAGACCCCAAACCGGCGCTCTTTCTTGCGGACGATCACCGGCTCCAACGGCCCAGTGACGGCGACAATTACATCCAAGGGCCATTCTTTTGGCACCGGAGTATCGCGCTTGATGGCGCCATAGATGAAGATTTCCGAGCCGGAAAAATCTGTGGTGATTGAAACATGGGTCTGGCTCAGGCCGGCGAGCACCCTCTCCTCGCCTGCCTCGACCGTAACCGTGGCGACCGCCATCCAATACAGCGTCAGCATCGCCAAGCGCAAATAACCGGCCGCCAAGCAACGAAGGCGTCGGAACCCGTGCTGGACCCTGCGCCCGGTCAATGCTTCAGCCTCCCGCCCAGAATGAACAATTCGTCTGGTGTGCGCACCAGGTCGTAGCCGATCTTGGCGCAGACCAGCAACACCAGCAGCGCCAGCAACACCCGCAACTGTTCGGCTTTCAGCTTCGGCCCGATTCTGACGCCGATCTGCGCTCCGACCACACCGCCCAACAACAGCAGAACCGCCAGAATGCCATCCACCGTATGGTTCAGCATCGCGTGCATCAGCGTGGTTGCGCCGGTCACGAACATGATCTGGAACAGCGACGTGCCAACGACCACGGTCGTCGCCATGCCCAGCAGGTAGATCATCGCCGGGACCATGATGAAGCCGCCGCCAACCCCCATGATCGCCGCCAGCACACCGACCAGCATGCCAATAATGAACGGCGGGATCGCCGAGATGTACAAATTCGATGCCCGGAACCGCATCTTGAATGGCAGCCCGTGCGACCAATGATGCGCACGGCGCGGTTTCGCA
>DATLAW010000217.1:0-22277 GCA_035527255.1 Thermohalobaculum sp.
GGCCGCGTGCCGCGATCAACAGGCCGGACACAGGACCGTACCTGACCGAGGAATGCCAAAATGATCAATTCGCGCTTGCAAAGCAGGAGCCATCCACACAGGACACCATCGCCCGCTCTCGAGGCGTGAGAGCGGAACCACAATGGCCCGATCTTCGAACGTATCATGCAGTCGCCCGATCATATCGATGGCCTTGGGTGCCCATACCCTGAACTGGCGCGGCTCGTGGTCATCTCCGACGCTGCGCCAGACGAAGGCGGAAAGCCGGTCATGGCCGCCATTCAGGATGCCCCGGAGATCGTCGTTGTCCTTGAGGAAGGTATCGCCTTCATCGACCAGGACGGTCGGCTTGAAGGCTTCGACTACGCGGAACAGGACGGACGGCGATGTGTTGAAGCGAGTGCGCAACACCCAGCTTTTCGCGCCGCTCGGCTGAATCTGAATGTGAAGCCCGGACACACCGCCCACGGCCACCTTGACCGGCCTGTTGCCGCCTGGATGTTTCAGCCTCTTGATCTGCGTCGGCGTCAACTCTGTTGCGCGTGGTGGCATATCAATCTGCCCTTAATCATGTTCTGCAACGTAATATGGTGAAAGGCGGTGAACAAGGAAAACTGCAACACCCTATGAAACAAAGGAATTAAACAGGTTCACGAGCTTTCGTGCAAGGCGACAATGGTGGCCAGGCCCGCCGCCAACGTGTTAGATCGCCAGGTCGAGCCGGGGTTTCCAGAACGGGCGGAACAGCTCGATCTTCGGGCAGCGGTTCATCACCACCTTGAGGCCAGCCGCTTCCGCCATCTGAGCGGCCTCGTCGTTGCGAACGCCGATCTGCATCCAGACCACCTTGGCGCCGATCTTGATTGCTTCCTCGGTGACCGCATAGGCCGCCTTCGAGCTGCGGAACACCTCGACCATATCCACCGGCCGGTCGATCGCGCTGAGCGACGGGTAGACCGGCAGGCCGCGTATCTCGCCACCGGCCTCCATGGGGTTGACCGGGATCATGTCATAACCGGTCTCGTGCAGCACCCGCAAAACCCCATAGCTGAACTTGGTCGGGTCCGAGCTGGCGCCGACCATGGCGATGGTTTTCACTTGCCTGAGGATCTCCGCGAGATAGTCTTCCGGGTATTCTTCGTCGTGGTTCATGGCGTGTCCTCCAGGGGTACCAGCTCGGTTCGCAGGTCAGGCTTCAACTCGTCGGGCCTGAGGGGGCTTTGGAACGGATTTCGATAAAGCGTGTCGTGGCTTTCAACGCCAACATTTAACGTGCAATCGGTCTTTGGCCGGGCAACGCAAAGCAGCACATAGCCATCGGCCAACTGGCGACCGTTCAGTGCCACTCCGGCACGCTGATCGACCGTGCCCGACAGCAGCTTTGCGGCGCAGGAAATGCACCCACCATAGCGGCAACCATAGGGCAGCGAGACGCCCTGACCTTCCAGGCTGTCGAGCAGCGGCTTGCGCCTGTCGACCGCAAAGGTCAGGCCGCCCTGATTGGCCAGAGTGATGGTGACGTTGTCCACGCGCCTACATCCAGATGTCCGAGGTGCAGTCGCCGCCCGGATACCGCGTCTCGTGGCAGCGCGCGGGGCCGTGCGGCTCCTTGCCGAAATCGACGAAGAAGTCCTTGTTGATCGACATGCCGCCATTGTCCGGGTCGCAGTCGACCATCAGCATGCAACCACCATTCTCGCGGATCTCAGGGTAGAACTGGTTGTCCCAGGTCGAGAACAGCGAGGTGGTCACATAAAGCCGCCTGCCGTCGAGCGAGAGCTGGATCATCTGTGGTCCGCCGGTGATCTTGCGCCCGTTGACCCGCGGCGCCTCGCCCAGCAAGCCGCCCATCCAGACCTGGCCGGTCAGAACCGGGTTGGACGGATCGGAAATGTCGTATTGGCGCAGGTCGCCATGCAGCCAGTTCGACAGGTAGAGAAAGCGATCATCCATCGACAGCAGGATCACGCTGATCAAGCCGGGCACCGGAATCGGCCAGTCCGGATGACGTCGGTTCTCGATGTCGATGATCTTCTCGACAACCCATTCGCCCTCCTTTTTGTACCAATGGATGATGTTTGAGGAGAGCGCGGCGCCGACAAAGCCGTGGCTGCTGTCCGGGTTGTGGTGAAAACGCACCTCCAACGGGACCAGGCCGTCCTCGCCCAGATAGACCGTGTTCACCACGCTTTTTTTCTCAAAGTCCCAGAAGTGAATCTCGCGGCCATATTTGAGGTGGCCAACCTCCTCGAGATCGAAGCCGGGCATGAAGGTGTTGGGCGCGGCCCATTCGGTGGAGACCATGACGTTGTGGCGCGGCTGATACCAAAAATCATAGTTGAACTTCATGCCGCCGAGGTCGTTCTCCCAGCGTCCGACAATATTGAAGTCCTGATCCAGATGCAGGAACCCACCGGGTGCCTCGCCCTTCGCGTCACCCAGCATCGAGATGATGATGTCCGAGCCGAGGCAGTGGACGGTGTGCGGCGCCGACAGGTTGGTCTTCGCTTTGATCTCGCTGCCCTGGATCACCTTGTGGAGGCTGGGGTTCTTGGGGTCGGTGGCGCAGTCGACGATGTGCAGATTGGAGCTGCGGACACCGGGCACGATCAGATAGCGCCGCTCCTTCGAGGCATCGCCATGGCAGGACGAGCAGGCATTCCATCCCATGTGATGCAGCTCGTCGCCGATGCCCGGCATTTCCAGCCGGCTGATGACCTGGCTGTAGGTCGGGCTGTCTGGATCCGCATCGATCGTCGCCAGATAGTCCGGCTTCTGGATGCCGGTGCCGATATAGAGAGCGACGGTGTAGAGGAGTTTTTCCCGCGGCGCCTTCATCGCCTCCGCAGGCGAGGCATAGCCCGGACCGCAGCACTCCGATTTGCCATTCTCGGCCATGTTATCCTCTTTGTTGTTCGCGTCTGGAACTTTGCTCCGCCGCAACCATACGCTTGATTCTTGCCTGATATTATTATTTTATGAGACGAGTGTCTGTAAAGTGAGAATGTCATGCATCTAGATCGCCTCATATCCGTGTTGGAAACGGTTGCTGTCGCCGGTCGGCCGGTGTCGGCGGCGGAATTGCAGCAGGCAACCGGATTGCCGCGGCCAACCTGTTATCGGTTACTGCAAACCCTGGCGGAGCATCGCCTGCTGGACGAGCCGGATGGCAATTCGAGGTATCTGGTCGGCGAGCGGTTAATCCGGATCGCCCTGCTTGGCAAATCCGACGTTGATGTCCGCCAGTCGGCAGCGCCAACCATGAAGGATGCCGCGATCAATTTCGGTGAGGCGGTGTTCCTGTCGCGGTTTCGCAACAGAGGCGTCGAGATCATTCATGTGGAGACGCCGGCCGACCCGTCCCGCGCCTTTATCCACCCCGGTCTTGGCTTTCGCCCGATGCATGCCTGTTCCTGTTCCAAGGCGATCGCGGCTTTCGCCGAAGAAGGTTTCCAGGAGGATATTTTGAACGGCCCGATGAAGGCCTACACCGAGCACACCAAGATCACCCCTGACGCATTGCGAAAGGAGTTTCTCGACATTCAGGCGCTGGGATATGCGGAATGCGTCGAGGAGATTGAAATTGGCGTCTCCAGCGTCGCCGTACCGATCCAGATCGGGAATATCGGCGCAACGTTCAGCCTTGGCGCAATCGGGCCAATCCGGAGATTTACAGAACCGTATCGCGCCAAAATCGGTACCGAGCTGAAGCAATTTTCCTTAAAGGTCGGCGCTGCGATCCAATTATACAATTCAATCGAGACGGTACGCGCCGCAGATTTTACCGGGTAGTCATTGCCGCGCGGGGCAGCCGAATATCATGTGCGGCCCGCAGCTTCTGGTCTGTGATGTCGTCACTATGGGCCGGATAGTGGGTCGCCAAGGATTTCGCGCGCCCGGGAGCGCGCTCCAACGGCAAGATTTCCGCGGTTTGCGATTGGCTGGTCCTGAAGGCGGCAGCGGACGATTGGGTGTAAATTCATCACTCTCTGGTCAACGATCAGCAAGTTTAGTGGCTGGTGCCATCTGAGAAAGTGATCTTGTTCCAGATGTTGTATTTGCCCGAGGGCTTGTGCATCGGCAGTCGTTTGATCTCTTCCAGCGTTTGCGCGTCATAAACGATCACGGCGCCATCGTCCTCCCAGACCGAGACCAGGGCATGACGTCCGTCACGGTCGAATTCCACATGGGCCACTGTCGCGCCCGGAACCGGGCGCAGCGTTTTCACGATTTCCAGGGTCTGCTTGTCAATCACATGCATCGCGTCACGGTTCGGGCCGAAGAAGACATCGGCCCAGACATATGGCGAATTCTCGTGACTGCGGAGGAAGAAGCCGGGGCCGAGGGTCTCGATCTGGGCAATCACCCGCCAGGTATCGATGTCGATCACCGAGAGCTTTGCCTCCTTCAAATGCGGCGTCGCCATCACCCGGCGGCCGTCGCGCAACCAGGTTATGCCGGAGCCAAGATGGGGCATTCCCGGCAGCGGCAACTCGGCGATCTCGCGCCCGACATTGAGATTGACGACAACTCCGCGCGCACCATCCCGCGCGGCGCCGATCAGGTTGCGGTATTCGGGATCGAAGAAGAAATCGTCCAGCGGTTCCGAGACCTTGATCCGGCGGAGCGCGAACAGGCCTTGCGAGGATGGGATGCCCTCGACCATGCCCTTTTCGCGGGTGTGCACGAAGCCCTCATAGACCGGCGGGGCGTTCGGATCGGTGGCGACCTCCCAGATTTCCGGGGCATCCTTTAGAGCCAGGATGAAGCTGTCACGGGTCGGCGCCTGGTAGACGGCGGAGACGCGCGAGGGCGTGCCCTCATGATCCGCCACCTCGAAGACCTTCTCGACGATAAGATCATCGGTCGACAGTATGGTCAGCGTGCGCGGCAGGTAGTTGGCCACCGCCAAATGCTTGCCATCCTTCGAGATGGCGATATTGCGGCTGTTCAGGCCGGCCCGCAGCCGACCGACCTCAGCCAGACTCCAGATGTCATATTTCTGCACCCAACCATCGCGCGACATGATGAAGACATAGCGCCCGTCGGGGCTGAATTTTGGCCCGCCATGGACGGCAAAGGGGGTCGGGAAGCGGTCGATGACCTCGAACTTGTCGCCGTCGAGCACGCTGACGTGGTGGTCGCCGGTCTCGACCACCAGGAAGATGTTCAGCGGGTCGGCGTCAAACTGGGGGCTGCTGGCGGCGACATAGTCCGGATTGAGGCTGAGGCTGGCAGCGATCTCGGCCGAGCCCCAGGCAGGAATTTCGGCCAGCGGCGTCTGCAGGTGCTCGGTCAGCGCGGCAATCTCGGCCTCGGACAGGGTATCACCGAAGGCTGGCATCTGGGTCGCGGCGCGACCATTTGCGATAACCGTACCTAGCTTTGGTCCGCGCATCCGCCCCAGCGTCTCCGGGATCAACGCCGGGCCGGTGCCGCCCAAGCGGTCGGCGCCATGGCAGATGGCGCATCGCTCGGCGTAGAGCGTCATCGGATCAGCCAGCGCTGGGATCGCGAGCAGCGCCGCGAGGCTAGCTGAAGCGATGAACCGGATCATGGCTCTTCCCCCGAAACGGCGTCACTGTCAGGCGATTCGCGCCCTCGGACAGCCCGATTTCCCGGTCCTCCAAATAGCATGCGGGATCCTCGGCCCACGGATCACCGGTCAGTTGCAGCGCCCGGATCCGGGTGTTGCCGCCGCAGACCTCCTTGTAGGCGCAGGCGCCGCACCGGCCCTTCAGCGGGCGCGGGCGGAGGCGAAGCTGTGCCAGCATCGGATCGGCGCCAGTCCAAAGCTGTGAGAACGGCGTCCGCTTGACACTGCCGATGGTGTAGTCAGACCAATAGGTGTCGGGATGAACCATGCCCTGCGGGTCGATGTTGGCGACACCGACACCCGAAGAATTGCCGCCCCAGGCTTCCAGATGAGCCCGCAGATGGGCAACCTTGTCGGCGGGGAACCGCCTTTCCGCCCAGTGCAGGAAATAGACCGCGTCGGCGTCGTTGTTGCCGGTGACAATCTCCAGCGGCATGTCCTCGGCGGCGGCGATCCAGGCGCGGTCGATCAGCAGATCCATCGCCTGGCGCGAATGGTCCCAACGGGCATCCTCGCCACGGTGCTTGTCGCCGCGACCGGCGTAGACCAGATGCGACAGGTAGAACTTGTCGACCCCCTCGCGGTCACAGAACGCCAGCAGTTCGGGCAATTGATGGGCGTTGTCGGTGGTGATTGTGAAGCGCACGCCGACCTTGATACCGCGTTCCTTGCAGGCCCGCACACCGGCGACCGCCTCGTCGAAGGCGCCCTGCTTGCCGCGGAACCAGTCGTTGGTGGCGCCGATGCCGTCGAGACTGATGCCGACATAATCGAAACCAATCTCGGCAACCTTGTCTGCGGTGGCCCCGATGATCTGGGTGCCGTTGGTCGAGAGCGCCAAGAACATGCCCATCTCGCGGGCCCGGGCGGCGATCTCGAACAGGTCGCGCCGCGCCAGGGGCTCGCCGCCGGACAGGATCAGCGCCGGGATGCCAAAGGAGCCCAGATCCTCAAGCGTTGCCATTGCCCGTTCGTGGGTCAGTTCGCCGGGGAAATCCACATCGGCGGAAGAGGTGTAGCAATGACGGCAGCGCAGGTTGCAGCGCCGGGTCAGGTTCCAGATCACCACAGGCTTGACCGGGCCTTTGCGGTTCCGCACCGGGGTTGGCTCGACAAGTTGGCGCATGTAGTGCGTTAGGCGGAACATCGCTAATCCCCTTGTTGTTTCAGCCTCAACCCGGTCTTCTTGAGAATTCGGGTCGAGTAAAGAATGTCTGATGAGTGGCAACCGGGGCCGAGAATATCGGCGATCAGCGCACGCTTTTTCTCGACTTCGGTCCGGTCGCTGCCATGCACCATCGCGAACAGGTTGTAGGGCCATTCAGGCAACGCCCGCGGGCGCAGATAGCAGTGCGAAACAAACTCCAGCGCGCCGACCCTTTGGCCCAGGTCGGCGGCAACCGCGTCGGCGACATCCCAGACCGTCATGCCATTGGCGGTCATGCCGAAGGCGTAATGATTGGGCGCGGCGCCGATGCGGCGAATGACACCGCGTTCCATCATCGCCGCCATGCGGTCGATGATCTCGCGCTCGTCGAGGCCCAGCGCCGTGCCAATCTCGGCATAAGGCGCCGGTGCCAGCGGCAGCCCCGCCTGCGTCGCCTCGATGATCCTGCGGTCGGTCGTGTCCAGCATCATGCCGCCACCCTGAAGCCGATAAAAAATTCCTGCTGTTTCGGGAACAGCAAGACCTTTAACCCGGTTTCCGCTTCAATCTCGCGTGCCACCCGCTCAACCCCTTGTTCTGTCTCGGTCGCCAGCACGAACCACATGTTCAGCCGGTGTGCGCGCTCATAATTATGCGCCACCTCCGGGCGCGCATTAACCTGAGTCATGACCTGCTCGAATTGATCCGCCGGCACCGCCATGGCGCAGAGGCAAAAGGCGCCACCCATCGCAGCGGCATCAAGAAATGGGCCGAAGCGGGTGATTGCGCGAGTCTCGATCAGGCGTTTCAGCCGGGCAATCAGATCGGCCTCGGTCAGGCCCAGGCGCTCCGCTGCCTCCTGGTAGGGTCGCGGGGACAGGGGAAAACCCTCCTGCAGCGCGTTGACAATGCGGCGGTCGGTGTTGTCGAGAGCGCTCATGCGGCAGCCTCCCGCTGGCTCACGACCATGGCGCCGGTTTGCTTGAAGCAGTGGGTGCTGAACAGGACCTGGCGCGGCAGATCAGCGATGCCTGCCTCAGCGGCGGCGTGGCCGAGCGTGGTCAGCGCCTCGTCGCGGCTGCGGGCGTGGATCATGCAATAGAGGTTGAATGGCCAGTGGCGCTGGTTGGGCCGGCGCTGATAGCACAGCGTCACGCCAGTCGCCGCCGCGAGGACGACGCCGACACGATCGACATCGGCCTCGGGCAAATTCCAGACGACCATGGCGTTCGAGCGCCAACCCAGCGCACGGTGGCGCAGGATGATGCCGAGGCGCGAGACGATTCCAGCCGCTGTGACGGTACGGATACGCTCGATTACGTCGATCTCCGCGCGCCCAAGCTCATCGGCGAGGGCGGCAAAGGGGCGGGGCACGATTGCCAGACCCTGGGTCAGCCCCTGAAGCACGGCGTGGTCGCCATGGCGGAGCATGGACGGGTCGGCGGGAGCAGCACCACTGGTTCCCTGCCGGGTGCCATCGAGCGAAAAGCCGAGGTCGATGTGGTAGGGCTGTACCAGCGGCAGGTCGAGGACCGCCAGGCCGGTGGCGGCCTCGATACGTTTCAACGTGCCGTCGATATGGGCGCGGTCAGGCCCGGTGGCAACAAACCAGATGTTCCAGTCGTTCTCGCGAAGATAGGAGTGGTTGACCCCTGGCTCGGCGCTAATCAACGTTGCCACCTCGTCGATCCGCGGCTCTGGTACGGCGATCGCGGCCAGCGTGCTGGCGCCCGCGGCGTTTGGCCGGAGCGCTGCGCCGACCCGGCTGACTGCACCGGCGGCGGAGAGCCGCGAAAGGCGTTGCAGCACCTCGGTCTCGGTGCAACCGAGAGCGTCGCCAATCACGCCGAAGGGGCGGGAAACCAGGGGGAAATTCCGCTGCCACTCGCCGAGGAGGCGCAGATTGAGTGCGTCGAGGGTGATCGCCATCCTCACAACCCCGTCCTGTGCGCCCGCGCGGTGAAGAAGATGCCCGAAGGACTTTCGGCCGGGATCTCACCCTTCTTCTTAAAACTGCGGGCGTCATAGATGTCGATCCGTCCGGCGTCGCGGACCGAGACCCAGACCTCGTGGCCGCGCGGAGTGAATTCCATGTGCAGCACGGCGGGACCGGGTTTCAAGGTTTTGACGACCTCGCCGGAGGGCGTGTCGATGACCTCGATGGTGTCGTTCAGGGGGTGGGCGAAGTTGACCCAGACCTGACGGCCATCGGGCCGGGCGACGGCGAAGACCGGCTGGCCGTGAGTGGCGGTGCGGCCGACCTCCTCCAGACTGCGGGCATCAACCCAAAGCACCTCGTGGCGGCCGACGGCGGGCAGGACGAAGCGGTCGCCTGCCAGCGCCCAGCCTTCCAGATGAGGCATCTTGTAGACCGGCAGTTTCTCGTCACCATTGCCATAGCCCGCCAGGATGCGGCGCGGCGCCGGCGGGTTCTGCCAAAGGTCGAGCGCCGTCATCCCGTCCTCGCCGAACAGGCCGGCGATGTAGCGCCGCCCATCGGCGGTGATCAGGGCGTCGTAGGGGTGATCGCCGATGCCGGTGATCCTGGTGATCTCGGGGGTGCCGCCACCTGAGAAATCGGCAATCCAGGTCTCGCCCGCGTCCCACAGAGTGAAGACAAATCGCCGCCCGGGCGCGTCGACCAGACCGATGGTTTTGGAGAGCCCGCCCGCCCATACCGCCGGGATGTCGGCGACCATCTCCAGCGTCGCGGCATTGAAAACCTTCACGCCGCCCGGCTCATAGTTCGAGACAGCCACCAGTGTTCCATCATCCGAGATCGCACCGCCGATGGAGTTACCGGCCTGCAGGACCCGCATGGCGATCCGCTGTTCCAGGATATCCACCTTGGTCAACCCGCCGTCGCGGCCGAAGACATAGGCAAAACGCTGATCCGGTGAGAACACCACCGAAGCGTGGGAGAGGTCGCCCAACCCCTCGACCCGGCCAATCGCGGCATGCTCGGACTGATCGACGATTAGCAGCGAGCCGCTGGCGCGTTCGACCACCACCCCGAGATCGCCGGTTCCCCGCAACTCTGGGCCGGCTGCCGCAGCACCGAAGCTTGCGAGCAGCGCCACCGCGGCGAACGCGCGAACTATTTGGCGGCGGCAAGCAGATATTCCGCGATCCATAGGGCTTCTCCTTCGGTCAACAATGGTCGCCAGGGCGGCATGGCGGTGCCGGGGACACCGTCGAGAATGATCTGGACAAGCGATTGCGGCTCCGCACCCGCCAGCGTCTCGGCCCGAATGTCGCTGCCAAGCCCGCCTCTCAGGGTCATGCCGTGACAGGAGCCGCAATCCTGGCGCACCAGTCGCTCAAGCTCGGCGGCGCGTTCCGGCGACAGATCGGCGGCCAGCGCGGGGAGAGTCAGAGAGAGGGCAACGGCGGCAGCCAATCCCCAACGTCCCGGCCTCGAGCCGGGACCTCGCGCCGTCGCGTGACGCCGATCGAGGCCCCGGATCAAGTCCGGGGAATTGAGATTTTGGCTACGCATGGACCACTTCCCGAGACAGGTCGGCCGCGATCCGGACGAGCACAGCACCAGGGCATTCCTCATAGAGCGACACGACCCGGCCGATGATAAACAGGACAGGTCCGGAAAAAGCGGCGTCCCGCGCGAGTCCGGCGACGTCGTCGAGCCGCGTCAGCAGCCGTCGCTCGGATGGCGTGGTACCGTTGTTGATTGCCAACACCGGTAGGTCGGCGGGCATCCCATGGGCAATCAGTTTGCTGGCGATTTCGGCAATGCTTGCAGCCCCCATATAGACCACCAGCGTCGTCTCCAGGTCGGCCAATCCGGCCCAATCCAGATCGAGCGGCAGGTCGGCCCGGCAATGGCCGGTGACGTAGCGCACGCCGGTCGCCAGCCCGCGATGGGTCAGTGGCACGCCGGTGGCGGCGGAGCACCCTTGGGCGGCGGTGATGCCGGGGACTAATTCGTAGGGGATGCCGGCGGCCTTGAGGCATTCGATTTCCTCAGCCCCGCGTCCGAAGATGTAGGGGTCGCCACCCTTCAGCCGCACGACCGTCTGACCTTGCCGGGCCAACGCGACCAGCATCTCGTTGATCTCGTCCTGCGGCACCGGGTGGCGATCAGGCGCCTTGCCGACCGATATCCGCCGGGCGGAGGCAGGCGCCAGCCCCAGCACCTCCGCCGAGACCAGCCGATCATGGACCACCACCTCGGCTTGGCCGATCAGCCGCATCGCCTTCAGTGTCAGAAGCTCGGGATCGCCGGGGCCGGCGCCCACGAGAAAGACCCGTCCAAGCCTGTTCATCTATACCTCCCGCTTAGGGCACTAATTGATGTGCGGGGGGCGTTGCGGCCCCCCGCTGGACCGCGCTCAGTAAACGTCGGCGCGGGTGTTGTAGACGTTGAACTTGCCGGTCGGCGTAATCAGGCGCGGGTCCTTGATCACGTGCTTCAGTTCCAGCGTCCGGTCATCGACCACCACGATGGCCGATTCCTTGTCCTTGGCATTCCAGACCGAGAACCAGATCTCGGTCCCCGCCTGGTTGAACTCGCCTTGGACGACACGCGGCTGGCCCTCGGCGATCCCAGCCCATTCACCGATCGGCAGGACGGTGTACTCCGGCTCGTCCTGACCCAGATCGGCGACTTTGAAGACCGCGATCGAGGCCGAGATCTCGGCATCCGGGTTCAGCGGTGCATCGACATAGAGATGCCCCGAGGTCGGATGCGACTTGACGAACAGCGAGCCGCCGCCGAGGGATTCCAGACTCTGGACCACCTTCCAGGCCTGATCGGGGTGTCCGATCGGATCGGTTCCGATCAACGCAACCGTCTCGTCACCCAGATGCGAGGTCGCCCAGACCGGACCAAATGTCGGGTGAATCAGGTTAGCGCCGCGCCCGGGATGCGGGGTTTGGCCCTCGGTATCGACGATAGCGACCAGCTTTGATTCCTTGGTGTCGATCACCACGACCTTGTTGCGCGCATTGGCGGCGGTCAGGAAATAGCGCAGCGTGCTGTCGAAGCCGCCGTCATGAAGGAACCGCTCGGCCTCGATCTCGGTCGTCTTCAGGTTCTTGATGTCGGAGTAGTCCACCAACAGAATCTTGCCGGTCTCCTTCACGTTGACGATGAACTCCGGCTTGAAGTGCGAGGCGACGATTGCGGCCACCCGCGGCTCCGGGTGGAACTCCTGGGTGTCGTATATCATGCCCCGGGTTGAGACGACCTTGAGCGGCTCCAGCGTGTCGCCGTCCATGATGACGTATTGTGGCGGCCAGTAAGCCCCGGCGATGGCGTATTTGTCCTCGTAGCCCTCGAACTTCGAGGTCTCGATCGACCGCGCCTCGGCGCCGACCTTGACCTCGGCCACAGTGGTTGGCGGGTCCATCCACATATCGATCATATTGACCTTGGCGTCGCGGCCAATCACGAACAGATAGCGTCCCGATGCCGAGATCCGGCTGATATGCACCGCATAGCCAGTGTCGAGAATCTGGACAATCTCGTAGGTGGCGCCGTCGATCAGGGCAACCTGACCGGCGTCACGCAGGGTGACCGAGAACAAGTTGTCGAGTTCAAGGCTGTTCATCTGCTTGGTCGGCCGTTGGTCGACCGGGACCAGCAGCTTCCAGCTCGCCTGCATCTCGGGCATGCCAAATTCGGGCGGCTGCGGCGGCTCGATCAACAGATAGCGCGACATTATGTCGATTTCGACCTCGGTCAGATCGCCAGAGGTGCCCCAGTTCGGCATGCCACCGGGGGAGCCGTAGGTGATAAAGTCCCGCAGATACTCGTAGCCATTTTCGCGGGTGATATCAGTGGTCAGCGGCTTGCCGGTGGCACCCTTGCGCAGCACGCCGTGGCAGCCGGCGCAGCGCTCGAAATAAATCTGGGTCGCCATGCCGAACTCCTCCGGCGTGATGACCGGATCGTCGGGTTTGCGGCCCGGGATCTCGAGCTCGAGCTGGCCGAGTGTGCTCATATTCGGCTGATAGGCGCTTGTCGCATTGTCGCCGTGGCCTGCTGGCTGGCCCTGACCGGAAGCCACGCCTGACGCGATTGCCAGGGGGAGAAACACGCTGGTCAGCAGCGCAAACCTACGGATCTTGCTTGTCGGGGTCATGCTGTTCATCTTCCATTGCATTTGTGAGGCAGGCGTAACCGTGACCGCATTCGGATCCGGTCGCCTTGACTTCGATCAATGCCGGATCAGGGATCAGTTGAAATGCTGGCCCGCGAAGCTACTGTGAGGATGGAGTACCAAAGACATTCACCAAGGAGGCTCGAATGATCAGGAAGATTGCTGTGGCCATGACCGCGCTCGCGCTCGCAGGCTTCGCCGGTGCGGCCCTCGCCGACGGTGACGCCGCAAAGGGCGTGAAGGTTTTCAATAAGTGCAAAGCCTGCCATGCGATCGGCGACGGTGCCAAGAACAAGGTTGGGCCGATGCTGAACAGCATCGTCGGTGCGGCTGCCGGATCGGTGGAGGGGTTCAAATATTCTGAGGCCATGCAGGCCAAGCAGGCCGAGGGGCTGGTCTGGACTGACGAGACACTCGATGCCTATCTGACCAAGCCGAAGGACTATATCCCCGGCACCAAGATGAGTTTCGCCGGGCTGAAAAAAGAAGATCAGCGCGAGGACCTGATCGCCTATTTGAAAACCTTCCCGTGAAAAGCCGATAACAGCGATAGGGTTGGAGCCGCCCAGTCCGCCCACAAGATCGGCGGCTGGGTTCCGACAGGGTCGAGCGACCTGCCGAACAAGCCCAGTACTCCGTGGCGGGATGGCGTCTATGGCGCCGACTTGCGGGCAAAAAAAGAGCGGCCGGAAACCTCCGGACCGCTCGAGTGAGAATCGTTGCCGATCCTTGGGGAAAACGAACCCGGCGAACCGGGTCACGGCAAATCTCGCAGATGTGCCGGGTGGCCACCTTGATCTCGATCAAGGCGTTTGGCTTGGCTCAGACCACCAGCGCCGGCGCCAGCTCCGCCGGCAGGTTGAGTCGGGTGGCGAAGGCCCGGCCCTCGGCGGACATCTTGCGCGCGGTCTTGGCGACGATGCGATAGACATGCTCCGGATCGCGCCCGCCGGCGAACCCGACTGCATACCAGCGCATGAACACCAGGCAAGCGACATCCTCGAGCGCCTGTACTTCGCTATCGCGCTTGATTCCCTCCTTGCGGATGATTTTGGCGACCCGATCGCAGTCGTCCGGGCCGTAGCCCGCTTGGCCCATCAGCTCGGCGACCCGGCTGGCATGAAAGCGGCCCTGATCCCGGCGCCAGGCAAGGTAGCCCTCGCGCCCCTCCGGATAAGTTCGGCGCTGCAGCTTCCAGCGCTCGATATGCTGGCCCCGCGCGGCGACGCGCAGATGCTCCGAAGCATCCGGGCAAAACCCGACCAGCTCCGCCGACATCCGCCTGCCATACAGCAGCGCCGCCGGGTGCGGCATGCCATCTTCCTCCACAATCTCAGGATCAGCGGCATTCGCCGCGTCGATCCGTTGCAGGATATCGGAGAACATTTTGCCGGTCATTGCGCCTTACTCCAGGAAACCGCTGGGTCTCGTCCGACATAGTTGCGCAATTTTTTCACATTCGCGAGTGCGGAATTATTTTGCCCTGCCTTATTGCCCTGCCTTCTGATGCGAGAAATTCTGAAGCGGCCACCTCAACCTGCAAGAAAGCGAGTGGCGCCCGGTTCATTTGAGTTGGTCGCCGCGCGCCCTCCCCCCTCAGATCGTCGCCGCCAGCTCCGCCGCTGCACTGCCGTGGTTTGCCTCCAGCCGCTGGCGCATCTTACGCAGTGCCTGGGCTTCCAGCTGCCGCACCCGCTCCTTCGACAGCTTCAGTTTGAGGCCGAGACTCTCCAGCGTCTCCGGCGCCTCGCCGAGCTTGCGGGCGGCGATGATCATCCGCTCGCGGGCGGTCAGGGATTGGAGCGCCTCGCCCAGCCAGTCGCGGGCCCGGTCGAGGTCACTGCGCCGCGACACGGTCTCCTCGGCCCGCGGGCTGTTATCCTGCAGCGTCTCGACCCATTCGCGGCCCTCCTCGCCCGACTGGGTGGCGTTCAGCGAGAAATCCGAGCCCGAAAGCCGCGCATCCATCATATCGACATCACGCAGCGGCACGCCCAGTTCCTCGGCGATCTCGCGCCGGATTTCGTACGAGGTCGGGTCGCGACCCTCCATGCCGATCTCGGCCTCGATCTTGGCCTTGACCCGGCGCATGTTGAAGAACAGCGACTTCTGCGACGAGGTCGAGCCGGTGCGCACCATCGACCAATTGCGCATTACGTAATCCTGGATCGACGCTTTGATCCACCAGACCGCATAGGTCGAGAATCGCACACCGCGCTCGGGGTCGAATTTCGACGCCGCCTTCAACAGCCCAACCCCGGCTTCCTGGATCAGGTCGTTCATTGGCGCGCCGTAGCGGCGGTACTTGCCCGCCATCGAAATCGCTAGCCTCATATAGGCGTTTACCAAGCGGTGCAGCGCCTGCTCGTCACGCTCGTCACGCCAGGCGCGGGCCAGTCCGGCCTCGGTCTCGGCGTCCAGCAATTCGGCCGCCATCGCGCCGCGGGTTAAATCTGATCCAATCGAAGTCGAAAAATGCTTTCCCATTGTGTGACCTCATTTTCCCATTCGGAACGGTCTTGATTCCCTACTATACGCTGACGTGGCCATCCCGGATCATGCCAGCAACATATTCTCACAGTATCGTGACACTTCATTATGCGGCAAACCAAGGTCGAGTCGGGAGCACTACCAAAGGACTCCTGAAACACTCCCGTTGGAATCCCAACCCAAATCACACCGCATCCACGTATTCGCCACGCGCCGGATAGTTCTTGGCGATGGCGAAATCGAGCGCCCCGAGCAGTTCTAAGAAATGCGGCCGGACGAACGGCATGGTCTGAACCGAGCCGTAATAGAGAGTCTGGTCGGCACTGATCATGAACAGCCCCGGCTCGGCGAACAGCGCCGGCTCCTCGATGCCGATCGAGGTTTTGCCGCGCCCGGTCGAGATATAAAGACCCCACTCGCGTGCCTTGGCCAGCGGCAACCCATAACCGATGCGCAGCGCCTTGGCGTTGATCTTGTCAGCCATCCCACGCGCCCGCTCGGCGTCGTCCGAGCTGATTGCGATGGTGCCGACACCGCGCTCGGCAAACTCAGGCGCGCGCTTTTCCAACTCGGTCAAATAGGTCGCGCAAATCGGACAATGCAGCCCGCGATAGAAGCAAACCACGGTGCCCCGCTCTGAGTCCTCGCGGGCCAGATCGAATCGGCCATGGTCCAGCGTCTCGACAACGAGACCGGGAGCCTTGCGGCGGGGAATGAGCATGCGCGTCTCCTGATTGGGTGTTCCGTTTCTTCTTGCCTCAAGGGCATATCAGGGTTTATAATCCGGAAAATCCGATAAACATGATCCAAACACCGAAATGAGCATTTGATGAATAAACCAATGAAACACCCGATGAATGATTGCGATCGCTTGTCTGCGCTGATCTCCCGCTTCGAGATGAGCGTGATCCCGGCGCCAGACGGTGATGGCAACCTGGCTATTTTGGGCTGCCCCGCCACCGGCGAGCCGACGATGGCGGTGTTCTCGCCGCGGGGGCAGGCGGACTGCTGCAACGGCGAGCCACTGCTGGTTTCGGCCCATGCCACCTGGGGCGGCGATGCGAATCCGCTCCTGACCGCGCTGCCAGCCAAGATCTGCTTTGACGCTACCGGTGATGAGGAAATGACGCTGCTGCTCCGCTTGTTCAAGGCCGAGGCCGAGGCCCAGCGCTGCGGCGCCCGGCCTGTGCTGAACCGGCTGGGTGAGGTGCTGGTGATCAAACTTCTGCGAGTCGAGATCAGCAAGGGCGCCACGGCGCCTGGCCTCGTTGCCGGGCTCGCCGAACCTCGGCTGGCCCGCGCTATCGTTGCCATGCACGATGACCCCGGCCGGGCCTGGCGCAACGACGATCTGGCTGCCGAGGCCGGGCTGTCCCTCAGTCGCTTCGCCGAGACCTTCCTTGAGGTCGTCGGCGAGACCCCCCAATCATACCTCCGCCGCTGGCGTATGACATTGGCCCATCAGGACATTCAGCGCGGCGAGCGGGTCCAGACGGTCGCCGGGCGCTACGGCTATGGCAGCCCGGAGGCCCTGAGCCGCGCCTTCTCGCGCCAGTTTGACATCAACCCGCTGGCGCTGCGGCGTGAGGCCACTCACGCTTGATTGATGATGCCCTGACGGCTCCGCCACCCGCCCCACCTCCCCGCCCGACCACCAATGGTACCGGGGCATGATTGGTGGTCGGGCGGGGAGGTGGGGCGGGTGGCGGAGCGCGTGCAGGCGAAAATACTCACACCTCACGCATAGGTCACTTGCGTCAGATACAACCCGTCCGGCGGCGCCACCGGCCCGCAGGCAGCGCGGTCGCGGGCCGCCAGTGCCTCGGCGACCCGCTCGACCGGCCACTTGCCCACCCCGACCCGGTCCAGCGTGCCAACAAAACTGCGCACCTGGTTGTGGAGAAAAGAACGCGCGGCGAGGTGAAAGCGGATATCGTCGCCGTCCTGCTCGACCCGGAACTCTTCCAGCGTCTTCACCGGACTTTTCGCCTGACACTCGGTCGAGCGGAAGGTGGTGAAGTCGTGGTGCCCGACCAGCAAATCCGCCGCCGCCTGCATCGCCGCGACGTCGAGGTCATGCAGGCGATGCCAGGCCAACCCGCGTTCGATGGTCAACGGCGCGCGGCGGCAGATCACCCGGTAGAGATAACGCCGCCCGGTGGCGCTGTAGCGGGCGTGGAAGTCGTCGGCTACCGGTTCCGCCGCCACCACGGCCACCGGCGCTGGCTTCAGGTGAAAGTTCAGGGCCTCGGTCAGCGTGAACGGCTCCCAGTCCTTCGCCAGATCACAATGGGCGACCTGCCTGGTGGCATGAACCCCGGCATCGGTGCGCCCGGCGCCGATGACCGGCGGCGCATCCGGCTCCAGCGCCCACAGCGCCGCCTCGACCGCGCCCTGCACCGAGGGCAGGTTGTGCTGGCGCTGCCAGCCGACAAACCGGCCGCCGTGATATTCCAATGTGAGCTTGTAGCGTGGCATGGTGCGCCTAATCGCGCGAATGGCCCCATGTTGGCAAGCCTTCCCATATCGTTCGCGAGTCTCCATGTTGGAACATCAGGGAACCCCCCTGTTGGAACATGAGGGAAATCCGCTTTGGGTATTGGCGACCTGGCCGACGGGCTGATCGATAGCATCGAACGCACCGGCCGGGATGCCAGCGCCTGGTTCGAGCCGACCTTGCGGGTCGGCGTCACTGGACTGTCCGGGGCGGGTAAGACCGTATTTATCACCGCACTAGTCGCAAGCCTGATGTCGCGCGGTCGGATGCGGCTGCTTTCGGCGGAGGCCGAGGGGCGCATTCTCGGCGCCATGCTGCGCCCGCAACCCGACCGGCAGGTGCCGCGTTTCAGCTATGAGGCGCATCTTGCCGACCTGACCGGAGCGCCGCCGGTATGGCCGCAATCGACCCGCCAGGTCAGCCAGTTGCGGCTGTCGTTGCGCTACCGCCCGGCGGGGTTTTTCGCCGGACTGACCGGGCCGTCGACGCTGCACCTCGATATCATCGACTATCCCGGCGAATGGCTGCTCGACCTGCCGCTGATCGATCAAAACTACGAGACATGGGCCCGCGCGGCGCTGCTACTAGCCGAAAGCCCAGCCCGGCGCGAGGCAGCGCATGGGTGGCAGGCGGCACTTGCTACCGCCGATGCGACGGCGCCCCATGACGAGCCGATGGCCGAGGCGCTGGCCAGAGCTTGGTCCGGTTATCTCGCCGCCGGCCGCGCCGCCGGGCTGTCGGGGCTGACGCCGGGGCGGTTCCTGATGCCGGGCGATCTGGCCGGGTCACCGGCACTGACCTTCGCGCCGCTGCCGAAGCCATCGAACCCCGAGCGAGGCAGCCTGTATGCCGAGATGGACGCGCGGTACGAGGCCTACAAACGGGTTGTCGTGAAGCCGTTCTTCCGCGACCACTTCGCCCGACTCGATCGTCAGGTTGTGCTGGTCGATGCCCTCGACGCGCTGGCCAAGGGGCCACGCGCGCTGGGCGATCTGACCGCCACGATGGCCGAAACGCTGGCCTGCTTTCGCCACGGCCAATCCAGTTGGCTCGACCGGCTGCTGGGTGGGCATCGCATCGATCGCATCCTGTTCGCCGCCTCGAAGGCCGATCATCTGCACCACGAACAGCACCCGCGCCTGACCGCACTGGTCGAGGCGATGCTGGCCGAGGCTGCCAACCGCGCCGCCTTCGGTGGGGCGCAGGTCCGTGGCGTGGCGTTGGCCGCGATCAGGGCAACTGTCGAGCAGGAGATCACTCGGCAGGGCCAACGCCTGGCGATGGTGCGCGGCCCCCGCCTGCCCGACCGCAAGCAGGCGGCGGTGTTCCCCGGCGAGCTGCCCGCCGACATCGCCGCAACGCTGGCGACAGCCGCGACTGCATTGCCCGGTCAGGCTCCGGCGGATTGGCCCGACGCCAACTATGCGTCGGTGAAGTTCGCGCCGCCATGCTGGGGCGGAGACCCCATCGACCCAGGGAGCGATGGCCCGCCCCATATCCGCCTCGACGCGGCGCTCGAATTCCTCATCGGCGACAAGCTGGAGTGAAGCAATGAACCAACGCCGCAATGGTAGCCACCGTGATCCTGTGATCCTCGATCTTGACGAGACGCCGCTGCCGGATGCACCGGTCCCGGCGGACGCGCCGCCGTTATCCGGCCCTGGCCTGACCGCCGCCGAGCGGGTGCTGGCCGCCACCCGTGGCCGCCACCTGTCCGGACTCGCCCGGCTATTCTGGGTCAGTCTCAGTGGGTTGGTCCTGCTGTGGGCCGGGTTGTCGCTGAATAATTTCGTCGCCGGGCTGATCGCGTCGCGGCCCTGGGCCGGTTGGTTGGCGTTGGGATTGACGGCTGTGCTGGGGGCTACCCTGTTGGCCTTCGCGCTGGGCGAATTGGCGGCGCTGGCGCGGTTGCGCCGGGTTGACCGGTTGCGCGAGCGCGCCCGGGCGGCGTTGGAGGATGGCTCGCCGGAGGGGCTCGATGCCACGCTGCGTGGCCTCGACCGTCTGTATGCCAATCGCCCGGAGCTGGAGATGGCCCGCGCAGCGGTTGCGCGGGCGAAGGCCGACACCCCGGACGGCGCCGCGATGCTGGCGATTGCCGAGCGGGCGATCCTGGCGCCGCTCGACCGGCTGGCCGAGGAGCGCGCCGCTGCCGCCGCCCGGCAGGTCGCCGCCGCGACGGCGCTGATCCCGATGGCGTTGATCGACATGGCGGCGGTGCTGCTGATCAACCTGCGCATGATCCGCGCGATTGCCGAGCTTTATGATGGCCGCGCCGGGTGGATCGGCTCGTGGCGGTTGCTGCGGGCGGTGGCGGCGCATTTGGCCGCCACTGGGGCGATCTCCGCGACCGACGACCTGCTGGGGCCGCTGGTCGGCGGCGGCGTTCTGGGCAAGCTGTCGCGGCGTTTTGGCGAGGCGGCGGTCAACGCCGCCCTGACCGCCCGCGTCGCCGTCGCCACCATCGAGGTCTGCCGCCCGCTACCGTTCAAAGCCCGCCCGGCCCCGAAGGCCCGGAGCATCGTGATGGCGGCATTGAAGGGCTGGCGGGGGGAGGCGGGAACTACGCCCGCCGCAGGAGATTAGACACCAGAAACAGCCCCAGCGCCACCACCACCATCGACGGCCCGGCCGGGGTATCCGCGACCCAGGCGAGGCGCAGCCCGCCCAGGGCCGAGGCGGCGCCGATCAGGGCGGCTGCCAGCACCATCGCCTCGGGGGTCTTCGCCAAGGGGCGAGCCGCCGCCGCTGGCAGGATCAGCATGGCGGTGATCAGCAGCGCCCCGACCACCTTCAGCGCCGCCGCCACCAGCAGGGCCAGCGCCAGGGTCAGCAGCAGCCGGTCACGCTCCGGGTTGCCGCCCTCGGCCCAGGCCAGTTCCTCGTTGATGGTCGAATTCAGCAGCCGCGACCAGCCCAGCCACAGTACCAGCCCGGCCAGCCCGGCCGCACCCCAGATCAGCGCCAGATCGCTGGTGTTCACCGCCAGGATGTCACCGAACAGCCAGGCCGACAGATCGCCGCGCCCGCCGGGCAGGAACGACAGCACCACCAGCCCGACCGCCAGCCCGCCATGGGCCAGCACGCCGAGCAGCGAATCCGCCGCATAGCGCCGCCCAGTGCCGCGCGCCACCGCCAGCGCCACCACCGCCGAGACCGCCAGAACCGCCGGGATCACGGCGGTCTCCAGTGCCAGTGCCAGCGCCACGCCGAGTAGTGCCGCATGGGCGATGGTGTCGCCGAAATAGGCCATCCGGCGCCAGACCACGAAACAGCCGAGCGGCCCGGCGACGATGGCGACGCCGACGCCGGCCAACGCCGCGCGCAGCACGAAATTGTCGAGCAGACCGGTCATGGTTGGGGCTCGCCGTGATGATGTTCATGGTCATGCCCGTGATCATGTTCATGGCGATACAGCGCCAGCGCGCCCTGGGTGCCGAGGCCAAAAAGCGCCCGGTATTCCGGCATCTCGGTGACCTGCACCGGGGCGCCCTCGCAGCAGACATGGCCGTTGAGGCAGATCACCCGGTCGGACGCGCTCATCACCACATGCAGATCGTGACTGACCATGCAGATCGCCGCGCCGGTGTCGCGCCGGACCCGCTCGATCAGCCGGTAGAAGGCCGCCTCGCCAAGCTGGTCCAGCCCCTGGGTCGGCTCGTCCAGCGCCAATAGGTCGGGCTGGCGCAGCAGGGCGCGGGCCAGGGCGGCGCGTTGCAACTCACCACCGGACAGATCAGTGACCTGGGCGGCGCCAAGATTGGCGATCCCCACGGTCGCCAGCGCCGCCGCCCGCGCATCCGGGTCGCCACTGCCACCGAGTGCGATGAACCGGTCAACGGTAAGTGGCATGGTCCGGTCGATGGTCAGCTTCTGCGGTGTATAGCCGATCCGCAGCCCCGGTTTGCGCCAAACGGTGCCGCGGCTGGGCTGCATTGCGCCGATCAGGGCGCGCAGCAGGGTTGTCTTGCCAGCGCCGTTGGGACCAACGATGGTGACGATTTCACCGGGGCGGATCGCCATTTCGATATCGTAGAGGATATGCCTCGGGCCGTCGCTGTGACCGAGGCCCCGGGTCTCGATCAGGGGTGCATTCATGGTGCGCTGACCCGGCAGGCCGGGCAGGTGCCGTCGATCTCCAGCACCGTCCGGCGCATGGCGAAGCCGCGCCCGGCGGCGGCCTGGGCGATGGCGATATCGAGCGCCCCGTCCTCGACCTCGGCAACCCGGCGGCAGCGCGAGCAGATCAGGAAGCAGGCGCCCGGCTCGCCGCCCAAGCCATCGCCGTGCCAGTGCGCCGGATGACAACAGGCGACATAGGCGTTCAGGCGTTCGATCTTGTGGACGAACCCGGCGTCGATCAGGAACTCCAGCGCCCGGTAGATCACCGGCGGCTGCGAGCCCAGCCCCTCGGCCCGCAACCGG
>DATLAW010000218.1:0-15751 GCA_035527255.1 Thermohalobaculum sp.
AGCATGAAGTTCGAGCGGTAGGTGCCCTCGAGCGCGTCGATCATCTGCTCGTCGTCGCCGGTGCCGAGCGTGGTGACCAGCAACCCTTGCGTCTCGCCGCGCGTGAACAGCGCCGAGCCGTGGGTGCGCGGCAACACGCCGGTCTCGCAAACGATCGGGCGAACCGTGGTCAGATCACGCCCGTCGATGCGGCGGCCGGTGTTCAGGATGTCGCCACGAACAACTTCGGCTTCGAGGTCCTTGTAACAACCCTTGACCGCGGACTCGTTTGACGCCTCGTCCTCGGTCAACCCCTCCGAGATGGTCGCGCGGGCAGCCGAGATAGCCGTCGTGCGCTCCTGCTTGTCAGTCATCGCGAAAGCGGCGCGCATGGCGCCCTCGCCGAGCGTCTTGACCCGCGCATACAGTGCCGACGTGTCGGTAGGCACGAAGTTGAACGGCTCCTTCGCCGCATCCTCGGCCATATCGATGATCAGGTCGATCACCGGCTGCATGGCCTTATGGCCAAAGTTGACGGCGCCGAGCATCTCGGCCTCGCTTAGCTCATAGGCTTCCGACTCGACCATCATCACCGCATCCTTGGTGCCGGCCATCATCAGGTTGAGGCGATTTTCCGGATCCTTGGTGTCATCGACGGTTGGATTGAGAACATACTCGCCATTGCGGAAACCGATGCGAGCAGCGCCGATCGGGCCACGGAACGGCGCGCCGGAGATGGTCAGGGCGGCGGAAGCCGCAATCATCGCGACCACGTCGGGGTCGTTCTCGAGGTCATGGGACAGCACGGTGCAGATGACCTGGGTTTCGTGCTTGAAGCCGGGCACGAACAGCGGCCGGATCGGCCGGTCGATCAGCCGCGAGGTCAGCGTTTCCTTTTCGGTCGGACGCGCCTCGCGCTTGAAGAAGCCGCCCGGGATCTTGCCGGCGGCGTAGTATTTTTCCTGATAGTGAACGGTCAGCGGGAAGAAGTCGAAGCCAACCTTCGGTTTCTTCTCGAAGACGACGGCGCACAGCACCGTGGTCTCGCCATAGGTGGCCAGCACCGCGCCATCCGCCTGACGGGCAATCTTGCCGGTCTCCAGCGTCAGCGTCTCGCCACCCCACTCGATGGATTTCTTGGTGATATTAAACATTCCGTATCCTTCCAAACGGCCGGCGCCCGGATGGCGGCGGTCGTGCAACATCCCATTCCCTGGGATGGACCCCGATTTCATTTATCCAACGCTTCAACCCGGGGTCAGGGGAGGAAACCAACGGACGTGATGCCAGCGTTTGGCGCCGGGCCTGATGGCAGGGCGCGGGGCCCGCGGACTGGCCCCTGGTAGTTCGCTATGAATGCAGAAAGGCGCGCACCTCGCGGCGCACGCCCATACCATGTTTGATTAGCGGCGGATGTTGAGCCGGGTGATCAGCGTTTTATAACGCTCCTCATCCTTGCCCCGAACGTAATCCAGCAGCTTGCGCCGCGTGGCGACCATTTTCAAAAGACCACGTCGGGAATGGTTATCCTTCTTGTTGGCCTTGAAGTGGTCGGTCAGGTTGACGATCCGTTCAGTCAGGATCGCGACCTGTACCTCGGGTGAACCGGTGTCGCCTTCCTTGGCGCCGTATTCTTTGATCAATTCTTCCTTGCGGACGACGGTAACCGACATCGGGTACTCCTTTTATTCGATCTCCAGGTTGAACACCCGGTCCGGATGCAACAGACCCGCCTTGACGGTGCCGATCGCGATGGGCAGGCCAGCAAGGCTCGCCCAGGCGATGTCACCGTATTCCAGGTCGATTGCCGGAACCGGAACGGCCTGCCCCATACGAAGCTGGGCCGCTGCTGCTGCCGAAACGGCCAAGGCCGGGATGTCGTCCAGCCCGGTCGATACCGGCAGCAAATGCTCGGAGCCGCCCCTATGGCGGATTCCGTCGAGCATTTCAAAGGAAATCGCATGATCGAGGTTGAATCCGCCGCTGGCGAACCTGCGCAACATCGTCACATGGGCGTGGCAGGTAAGGTCGCGGCCGAGGTCGCGGGCGATCGAGCGGACATAGCCGCCCTTGCCGCAGACCATCTCGAGCTCGGCATGGTCGGGGTCGGGGCGGGCGATGAGCACAAGGCTGGCGACGTGCAACGGGCGGGCGGCGAGGTCCAGCGCGATGCCCTCGCGGGCCAGGTCATAGGCGCGCTCGCCATCCACCTTGACGGCGGAGAACTGCGGCGGCACCTGCTGGATGTCGCCGGTATAGGCGGGCAAGGCGGCCTCGATCTGGGTGTCGGTCGGGCGATGATCGGAAGTGGCGATGACCGCGCCCTCAGTGTCGTCGGTGGTGGTGGCCTGGCCGAGACGGATGGTGAAGCGGTAGGTCTTCAGCCCCTCCTGCGCCAGTGCCACGGTCTTGGTCGCCTCGCCAAAGGCCACCGCCAGCACGCCGGTCGCCAGCGGGTCCAGCGTGCCGGCATGCCCAGCCTTGCCGGCCTGGAACGCCCAGCGCGCCTTGGAGACCGCGTTGATCGAGGTCACCCCGGCCGGCTTGTCGATGACGACCCAACCGTTGACCGGGTTGCCTTTGTGTTTGCGCGCCATCGGTGATCCTGCGGGTTTGCGTTCGGGCGCGAGGTGTAGCGGGATGGGGCGGTGGGGGGAAGGGGGGCGATCTAGATTCGCGCGGCGAAGCTGGGTTCTGTTTCCGGACTGCTCGGTTGTACC
The DNA here is from genome assembly GCA_035527255.1 of Thermohalobaculum sp. Taxonomy (GTDB): domain Bacteria; phylum Pseudomonadota; class Alphaproteobacteria; order Rhodobacterales; family Rhodobacteraceae; genus Thermohalobaculum. The sequence continues at coordinate 2,700 of DATLAW010000218.1, forward strand.
CAACAGGCAAGGGCAGTTCTTTGTCCCAAAATTGCCAGTCATGATAGTTCGGACGAAGGGTGGAGTTTGACCCATTTGCGACTCTCGCGAGCAGCTCTGGTTGTTCATTGAAATTTGGACCAAGGCCCGCTCGACGAGCGTTTGAATTCAGCGCCATGGCGGTTCCGGTCACGCAACGTTAACGTAGCCGGATGATTGAGGCACACCGTGCAACCCGATCCGAAGAACTGATCTTCGAGCGTGAACGTCAAGGCGTTCGCACGCTCACCATCGTGCGCGGCTCATTTGTGCTGATCGTGACGGCGACGGTTTGGATAATTGGCGCCAGTCTATTTGAAAAGATCGCCACGACAGCAATCGCCGCGTTCGTGTTTGTTGCAATAGGGTTTTCGCTTTTTCTGCTAGCCGGTCGCACGGCTGTAGGAAAAGTCGGGTTGGCCGGGTGCATGATCGATATCGCTTTCTTGGGTACACTTCCGATTATCTGGTATCTGTCGGTCGGCGGTAGCGATGTGCCGCCAGCCTATATGCTGAAAACCCAGATTACCGCGGCCACACTGGGGATCGTCGCGCTCAACGCATTGGCAATTCGCCCACTCTATCCTCTCGTCGTTGCCGCCGGCGGCATCTGTGTTCATGCCGCCCTTCTTGCCTATGTGCTACAGGAACCGCGCACCGTCATCTCGTCGGATTTTGTCGACTCGGCGATGGGGCAAGCACTCAGCCTGGAGCTTGTACTGGTAAGCATGCTAATCATTGCCATCACCGGCGCGGTATTGGGTTATCTCACGCTGATCGCACGCCGAACCATTGTCCAAAGCGTCCGGCTTGAGGTCGCCAACACCCAGTTAGGAAGATATTTCTCACCGGGCGTCGTCTCCCGGATTTCCGGCGAGGCCGACACAATGCTCGGCATCGGCGGCCGCACCCAGGAGGTGGCGGTGATGTTCTGCGACATTCGCGACTTCACCACTATCACGGAAGACCTGCCACCGTCGGAGGTTGTCGAATTTCTTTCCCAATATCATTCGCGCATGGTTGAGGTGATTTTCGGTTTCGGCGGCACGATAGACAAGTTCATCGGTGATGCAATCATGGTCACCTTCGGAACACCAGACCCGAGCGGCGACGATGCCGAACGATCTGTCCGCGCAGGTTTGGCGACGAACACCGCTTTGGCTGAACTCAACGCCGATCGCGAGCGCAATGGATTGCCAAAAATTCGGCACGGCATAGGCATCCACATTGGTCCTGTCATCGCGGGCAACATCGGAACCGAGGATCGGCTCGAATACACCGTGATCGGTGATACGGTGAACGTCGCCAGTCGCATTCAGGACGCGTGTAAGTCGGTCGGTGAGGGGCTATTGATATCTGACGCCGTGAAGAAACGCTTGCCTTCGGATATTCTGCTACGCGCCCTGCCGGAGCAGCGAGTAAAAGGGCGGCAAGCGCCTGTGCAGATTTATGCGGTCATAGAGCAACTGAGTTCCGATTAGTCGAACGTCGCCCTATGGCACAACCCGGACGCTCGCAATGATCAGGCGTTCTGGCTGATCATGGTTTGAAAACCGACATTGCCCGCCCCTCACCGCCCCTCTCTTCTCCACGCCACCAGCATCAGCAGCCCCACCGCCAGCACTGCCAGCCAGGCGGGGAGCAGGGGCGTTAGCCTGACACCTGTCACGCGGTAGGCGTCGCGGGAATGCAGCGCGATCCAGTTGCGGGAATGGGCGCGGCGGCCCTCGGGGACCAGGCGGACATCAGGGACGCCCTCGCCGAGCCAGGCGAGTTTTCCGCCGGTCGCCTCGGTCAGTGGGGCCAGGATATCGCCGGTTGCCAGCGGCGAGGTATATTCGGCCGGGCTGGGTGGGCCAACCGCCGCGACCGCACTCAGGGTGCCGTCGGAGAACCGCCAAAGGCCCTCGGATGCACCTTCCAACAGGGCCTGCCAGCGGCCGGGGGCGACCTGCTCGACGCTGAGTTCGCGGGTCTCGGAGCCATCGGGGGCGCTCGCGATCATCGGGCCGGGCGGCTCGGCGGCCAGGGTGCGGCGCTCGACCAGAACGCGCTTACCCTCGACATGGGCAAAGATCGCCTCCTCCTCCAGCTCCGGCTCGCGCATCAGCCAGTGGGCGAGGCGGCGCAACAGGTCGGCCTGCGGCCCGCCGCCCTCGAAGCCCCGGCTCCACAGCCAGGCGTGGTCCGAGGCCATCAGCGCGACCCGGCCCTCGCCGACCCGGTCAAGGATCAACAGCGGCCGGCCCTCGATGCCGCTCATCACCACGTTACCGGAGGTCGGGGTCACGTCGATCTGGCGCAGCCAGCGGCCCCAGAGCGGGCCGTCGGGGCCCATACCCGCCGCCTGCTCGAGCCCAGCAGTGACCGGGTGGCGCTGGCCAAGCTCACTGACCCGGGGCAGAAATGGCTCCTCGATCACCTCCAAAGTGGGGGTGGCGGGCAGAATTTCGTTCAGTGGCGTCCGGCTGAGGCTTTGCGCCCCGGCAAAAGCCGGACCGGAGGCGACCAGTATGGCGCCACCGTCGCGAACATAGCGGCTGATGTTGGCGAGGTACGCCGCCGCCAGCACGCCGCGCCAGCGGTAGCGGTCGAAAACGATCAGGTCGAAGCTGTCGATTTTTTCCAGGAACAGCTCGCGGGTTGGGAATGCGATCAGCGACAACTCACCCACGGGGGTGCCGTCCTGCTTGGCCGGGGGCCGCAGGATGGTGAAATGGATCAGATCGACGGTCGGGTCGGATTTCAGCAGATCGCGCCAGGTCCGCCCGCCGGGATGCGGCTCGCCCGAGACCAGCAGCACCCGCAGTCGGTCACGCACCCCGGTCACGGTGGCGATCACCCGGTTGTTGCGGTCTGTCAGCTCGCCGCTCCGCGGTGGCAGGCGGATATCGACGACGTTCGCGCCGCCATGGGTAATGTCGATCCGGAGCTGGCCTTCCCGGTCGGTTGGCAGCATGTGGATCTCCGGGACACCGCCGTCGATGGAAACCTCGACGGCGATCTGGCCCCCGATGTCGGCGGCGCCATGGACCCGGGCGCGCAGTGCAAAGGTCACGAATTCGCCGACAATGCCGAAACTGGGAGCGCTGGTGGTCTCGAGCGCCAGGTCGAAGCCGTCCTTCTCGCCGGCGATCAGCGCGTGGATCGGGGCGGGGAAGTTCTCCAGCCGGGCTGCATCGTGAACCTCGCCATCGCTCAGCAACACCGCGCCGGCGATCTGACCGGGGGCGACATGGGCGGCAGCCTCGTCCAACGCGGTCAGGAGTCGGGTGCCGCGATTCTGGCCACTGTCATCGGGTGCCACCTCGACGACCCGCAGCTCCAGTGGGTCGATGGGGGTGGAAAGCGCCTCGATCCCGGCGCGGAGCTGGGAAGCGGCGGCGGCGATTTGCGCGGTGCGGTCCTCCAGCGTGGTGGATTCGGAGCGGTCGACGACCAGGAATGCGACATTCTTCAGCCTCTCGCGCTCCTCGCGTTTCAGCTGCGGCCCGGCCAGCGCGAGCACCAGAAGCCCCAGCCCCAGCCCGCGCAGAGCCCAGCCCGGCAACCCGCGCCACAGCGCGCCCGCGGTGCCGAGCACCACCAGTGCTGCGAGTCCGGCGATGAACTGCCAATCAAGCTCGGGAATGAAGGTAATAGCGAGTTCCATCAAAACTTATCCTTGCGGGCGCGATTTGTGCCCGTGGCAAAAGCCGCTGAAGCGGCTTTTCGGCACCGCCACCCGCCCCACCTCCCCGCCCGACCACCAAAGGTCCCGGGGCATGATTGGTGGTCGGGCGGGGAGGTGGGGCGGGTGGCGGTGCCGTCAGGGCATAAACCGGCGCAACAAAATATCATACTCATTGCCCCAGCCTCTCCAGAACCGCCGGGGCGTGGACCTGGTCGGATTTGTAGTTACCTGTCAGTGCATACATCACCACGTTGATGCCGAAGCGGATCGCCATCTCGCGCTGGTTGTCGCCAGCCCGGCCAATCGGGAACTGCGGCGAGCCACGTTCGTCGACAGCCCAGGCGGAGGCCCAGTCTGCGCTGCCGACCACGACCGGCGAGACATTGTCGTCGACCCGGTCAAACTGCGGCAGATCGGATCCGTCGTCTGCGAGCTTGTCGCCAGGTGGCGGCGCCTCGGCCCAGACCCTGGTGCCACGCCAGCGGCCGGGGAAAGTGGCCAACAGATAGAAGCTGCGGCTGAGCACATGGTCGTGATCAACCGGTGCCAGTGGCGGCAAGTTGAGGCCCCGCGCAAGCTGGCGCATATCGACGGCTTTCGCACCGACAGCGCCGGAAGCGCCGGTCTGGGTGTCGATCACCAGCATGCCGCCGCCGGTGAGATAGCGCGACAGGTGTCCCATCGCCTGCTCGGACGGCATTTTCGCAGCATCGAGGGGCCAGTAGAGGACCGGGAACAGGCTCAACTCGTCGGTCTCCGGGTCAACGCCCATGGGTGGGCCGGGCTCGACCGCCGTGCGCTGGTTCAAGGCATTGCCGAGCCCGATCATGGCGCGCTCGGAGACCCCATCGACCCGGCTGTCGCCAGTGATGATGTAGCCGAGCGTGGTCTCGGCAGTGGCGGTAACGGCGCGCTCGATAGACATCTCGGCAGTCGCCTCAGGGGTGGGGGTAAGGAGCGCCAGTACCAGGGCGGCACCGGCGACCGGGCGCAGGCGCCTGCCCGACCTGCGACCAGACAAGCGGCCCGATAGCCATAGCGTCGCCAGCAGATCGACCGAGCCGAGCAGCACTGCCAAGGCGATCAATTCTGCCCCGAACCGCCGAGCCTCGACGCCGCCCAGCGTCTCGACCACGGCGCCGGAGGGCGCAGTCGGGAACGGCGCGAGCCGGTCGCCCTCGGCGAACAGATTGACCACCATGGTCTCGGCCGCGCCCGCTGCCCGTGCGGCGCCGTCGGCGCGGCGATACAGCCCCGGCGGAACGGCACGGCCCGGCTTGCCTTGCCCGAGCAATTCACCCGCCACCGGCTCGCCCAGGTCGGAGGCCGGAACCGGAACGCCATCGACACCGATCATCAGCACACCGCGCCACAAAGTGCCGGCGAGCTCGGCTATCGTCGGCGGATCTGGCGCGCGGCCCGGCGCCAACGCCATCAAGCCACCGAGCATCTCGACGAACAGGCCCGAGAGCGGCAGCGACGACCATTCGGCATCGGCTGAGATATGGAACAGCACGACATGGCCTTGTCCGAGGCGTTTGGCGGTGACCAGCGGGGTGCCGTCGTCGAGAGTGGCCCAGACCTTGCCAGCGAGATCGGGCGACGGTTCCGCCAGCACCTGGGTGCGCACATCGACATCTTCGGGCGGAATCAGACGGCGAAATGGCCCCGACGGATCGAATGGACCCAAGGTCTTCGGCGCGCCCCAGGCGAGGGCACCGCCAAGCACCCGGCCGCCGCGGCGCAGGCGTACCGGTAACAATTTGTCCTCGGCCCCGGTGCCGAAGTCGCCTTCGCCGACCGCCGCGGCGAGGCGCGGCCCAGCGAAGCGGATCAGAAGCCCGCCAGCCTCGACCCATTCGGTCAGAGTCTTGCGCTCGGTCTCGGTGAAATCGCCCTGGTCGGCGAGGAGAATCGCCGCGGGTGGGTCAGCCAATACGTCGTCAAGAGCGGCCTCGCGCACCTCGGCCCAGGGCACCAGCGCCTGGTGCAGGTAGTAACTGGCCGAGGTCAGCGAGGCGACGACGGTTTCGGCCTGCGGGCCGACAATGGCCGCGGTGATCCGCCGGATACCGGCATCAGCCAGCGCGCTGCCTCCGGCGCTGGGGTTCTCGGCGAGTGCAATGCGGCTGACCCGATCGAGTAATTCGGCGGGCAGGTCGAAGGCGGCGGTGGCGGCGAGGGCTCCGGCGCCGAAACTGGCATCGGCCTGGCCAAGGCGGCGCTCCAGCTCGCCCGGGCGGGCCGAGTAGGCGACGACGGAAATGGCGGCCGGGCCACTGTCGGCGCGAAGAACCTCGGCGACCATTTGCCCGTTCTCCAGCCGGGGCGGGGTCAGGGCGCGGGCCGTCGTGGCGGGACCGATCAGACGAAGCGGGCCAATTTCGGCCAGCCGGGCGGCCAGCGCGGCGGTTGCTTGATTGTGGTCGAGCCCGTCATGGAACCAGATCGTCTGGGCTGGCTCGGGGACAGCACCGGCCTCGATTGCCGCCAGAACGGCGGCGTGGTCGGGGGCCCAGGGGGCGGGGCGGGCCGCTTCGAGAATCGCGCGGGTGGCCTGGGCTGGCAATGCGGCAGGGACCGGGCCGCTGGCGGCCTGCCACAAGATAACCGGGCGGGCGGCTTGCGCCGCCTCGTTGATCGCCGCCATTGCCGCCGCCTTGCGGGCAGCCCAGTCCGGCGCGCTGGCCCAACCCTGGTCCATCAGGATCAGCACCGGCCCGGCGCCCATTGGCCCCAGCCGGGTGCTGGGGTTCAGGATCGGCCCGGCGAAGCCGATGATGACTGCCGCCAGCGCCAGGACGCGGAGCAGGAGCAGCCACCATGGGGTCTTCGATGCCTCACGTTCGGGGTCTTCCAGTCCGAACAGCAGCCGAACCCCGGCAAAGATCTCGAGCTTTGGGCTGGGCGGGATGGCGCGCAGCAACCACCACAGGATCGGCAGGGCGACTAGGGCCGACAGTAGCCAGGGGTTGATGAAACCGAGGGCGGCCCCGAATGCACCAATGCTGAACATCAGGTTCCCCCCAACGCCGCATAAAGCTGCAACAGCGGCTTGCGCGGGCTTTCATCGGTGCGGTGCATGATCAGTTGCCAACCGGACCGCCGGGCAACCCGGGCGAGATCGTCGCGCCGCTCAGCCAGGCGGTGCAGATAGGCATCGCGCAGCGAAGCTGCTTGGTCGGTCTCGTGGCGGGCCTGGCGGCCGACGCTTTCGAACCGGGTGCGGCCGGCAAAGGGGAACTCCTCCTCGACCGGGTCGAGGATCTGCAGGTAGACGCCAGCGATGCCCTGCCCCGCCGCTGCGAGCAACGTTGGGAACACCGCGTCACGCGGACCCATGAAATCCGACAGGAACACGGCGTGGCTGATGCGCGGCATGGCAATCGGTGGCGGTGCGCCGAAATCCGGGGCGTTTTCCGGCTGAGCCGCGAGAATCCCGGCCCAGCGCATCAACTGCCGCTCACCGGTGCGCGGCTGCTCGGCCTCGGTGCCGATCAAGCCAAAGCGTTCGGCGCCGCGCGACAACAGGACGCCCAACGCCAGCGTCAGCAAAGCGGCGCGGTCGGCCTTCGAGCGGGGTACGAGGTCCGATTTGAAGTCCATCGATTGCGAGCGGTCGCACCAGACCAGCACGGTCTCGGCCGCCTCCCACTCCATCTCGCGGACATAGAGTCGGTCGGAGCGGGCCGAGCGGCGCCAGTCGATCAGCGAATGGGGGTCGCCGACATGGGCGGCACGGTATTGCCAGAAGGTCTCGCCGGTGCCGGAGCGGCGGCGGCCGTGGACCCCGGTGACCAGCCCGGCGGCCAGACGCTCGGCCTCGACCAGCAGCGGCGGCAGGGTGCCGGAAATGCGCTCGGCGTCGCGGCGCAGCCAGCCGGCGCGGTCGCGTGGGGTTTGGGCGGCGATGGTCATTCCGTCAGTTCGCCTGCGATCAGCCCCATTTCGAGGAGCCCTGTTGGTTTGAAGATGACTCCGACAACGAAGGGAAGGCCGTCGGCCTCCCATTTCACCCCTATTTGATGCTCGCCCCGGACCTCACGGTCGCTCCACGAAATGTTCTCCGTCGTGTATGCGCCGACCATGGATTGAAGGAATTCCGGAGTCGGGCCATCGCCGGCCAACTCACCGCTCAGCGTGCAGACGAAAGCACCGAAAGTGCCCAAATCGATCATTGCCATCATCCAGTCGTTCAGGCCATTGGCCCGTTGCAGCATGAAATCACCCCCGAACCCTAGGCGGCGAAATTCCGCCTCGCTGCCGGCGAGGTCCGGCAGCTGTTCGAGGCAGGCCTGGCGAAAGACGCTGGCGAACTCGTCGAGCGTGTACGCTGCCGCGGCGGCCGGCATCGCTGCGATGGCGAGCGCAGAGGCAACCGCGATGCGCCAACCTATGATCAAGCCGCCTCTTCCAGCGCCGTCCCCGCCAGCAGGTCGCCGATCACCCCCTGAATTGTCGCCCCCTCGGCCCGCGCCGCGAAGGTCAGGGCCATGCGGTGGGTCAGGGCCGGGCGGGCCAGTGCCACGACGTCGGTGATCGACGGGGCCAGCCGGCCATCTATCAACGCCCGGGCGCGGGCCGCCAGTATCAGCGCCTGCGCGGCGCGCGGTCCTGGGCCCCAGGCCAGCCGCTCGCGGGCGATGTCGCTGCCTTCCGGGCCTTCGGGCCGGGCGGCACGGACCAGGGTCAGGATCGCCTCGACCACCCGGTCGCTGACAGGGATCCGGCGGACCAGCTGCTGCAGCGCCAGCAGGCCCTTGGCGTCGAGAATCGCCTCCGCGGTGGTTTCCTCAATGCCGGTGGTGGTCAGCAGAATGTCGCGTTCCTCGTCGCGCGACGGGTAGTCGATGTCGATCTGCAGCAGAAAGCGGTCGAGCTGGGCCTCGGGCAGCGGATAGGTGCCCTCCTGCTCGATCGGGTTCTGGGTCGCCAGCACGTGGAAGGGCTGCGCCAACTTGCGGTGCTGGCCGGCGATGGTGACCTCGCCCTCCTGCATCGCCTGCAGAAGCGCCGACTGGGTGCGGGGCGATGCGCGGTTGATCTCGTCAGCCATCAGCAGGCGGGTGAAAACCGGCCCCTCGATAAAACGAAAAGCGCGCGAGCCGTCCGGGCCTTCCTCAAGCACCTCGGAGCCGAGGATGTCGGCGGGCATCAGATCCGGGGTGAACTGGATGCGGTTGGTATCGAGCCCCAGCACGGTGCCGAGCGTGGATACCAGGCGGGTCTTGGCCAGCCCCGGCACGCCAACCACAAGCGCATGACCGCTGGATAGAATCGCTGTCAGCGCCAAGTCAACCACTTCGGTCTGGCCGACGATGCGCCGGGAGATCTGTTCTTTTACCAACGCCAGCGTTCTACCAGCCTGTTCGATCTGCTCAATTGGGTCTGACTCGGCGTCAATCATGGCTCAAGGTGTCCCTTCGGGGTGTCAATGCGCTATCCTTCACATAGCATAAGTTATGCTGGAAGTGCGAAAGGCAACAGGGCGACGCGATGACAAAGGGTACAAAAATGGAAAACCTGTCGGACCCGGGCGCTGCCGACGGCCTGGCCAAGGCGGTGGCGCGGGCGTCAAAGGGCAAGAAGGGACCGCCGCCGGTGCATCTGTGGAACCCACCCTATTGCGGCGATCTGGATATCCGAATCGGCCGCGACGGCCTGTGGTGGTACCTGGGCACGCCGATCGGGCGGCTCGAGCTGGTGCGCCTGTTCGCCTCGGTGCTGAAGCTGGAGGATGGCAAATATTTTCTGGTCACCCCGGTCGAGAAGATCGGCATCACCGTCGATGACGCGCCATTCCTGGCGGTCGATTTCCGGGTCGAGGACGCGGATGCCGGGCAGGTGCTGGTGTTCGAGACCAATGTCGGCGACGAGACCGCCGCCGGGCCGGAAAATCCGATCCGGGTGGAGCGTGACCCAACGACTGGCGAACCCAGCCCCTATGTGCATGTGCGGCGCGGGCTCGAGGCGCTGATCGACCGCAAAAGTTTCTACCGGCTGGTCGATATTGGCGAGCATCGCGAGGTCGACGGGGAACGCTGGTTCGGCCTGCGCTCGGGCGGTACGTTCTTCGCCATCATTCCGAGCGTGGAGATGGAGGTTTAGGCGCGACCCCGGGGGGTTTCAACTGACGTCATCGGGCGAAAAGTCGGTTTCGCTTCTGATTGCAGCCACTCCGCCGACCGGTGATCTGCGTCCGGGTTGTGCAAGAGGCCGGGTTGTTTAGGAGGGCGGAAATTGGTGGATCGCGCAACGAACAGCCGCTCAGAGCCCTTAGTGACCGATGCTGCACCAAGCACAATTCGACCTGAAGGGCGGCTCGCCACCCGCAGATGACGCCTGATGACCCCAAACGGACTCGGCCACCCAGCAAGACAGTCATAGTCTGCGGAGCAAGACTATCGTGTTGCGAGCGACTCTCTGATCAGTTGGTCGGTTTCGGAATTGCCCCAACCAAGTAACTGCTCGTTCACAGCTGATCCGGCCTCGATCAGCAGGTGGACAGTCGCGACGTGGTCCTGTGGATGTCCGGTTTTCCAGCCATGGTTCAGGCCATACAAGCTGGCCGCTAATGGCGTTCCTCCGAATTCATTCTTGCTGTGTATCGTCGGGGCTGGGTCGTGCAGGAGAAGAAGCTCAACGATATTGGCGTAACCATGGAAGGCGGCGCGATCGAGAGGGGACGAGTCGTGCACACCGACCTGATGGGGATCGAAGCCGAGTGCGAGCATCAACTCGACGGCGCTCGGATTGTACGACCAGGCAGCTCTGCACATTGCGGTAGGATCTTCTGAGATCAACCGGTCCAGGACACCTTCGTATTCAGCGCAGACGGTATCAACAACAACACGGTCGGCTCGCCAGACGGCATCCGCGAGGTTTGTCATTGGTGAGGCGTGCTGTGATATGAAATCAACTAAATCAGCGTGCCCACGCGTTCGGGCAACTTGAAGGGGCGTTGTGTCGTGCCCGATCCTCCATTTGTAGATGTCGCCGTTGCCGAGATTGGTCCAATTACCCTCGCCCATGCGGGCGTTGCAGCAATCCGGGTCTGCGGCGATGCAGTTCTTGGCGTGTGGGATCGATCCCCAATAGGCGGCCATGAAGATATCCGGCTCGGCACCATGGTCAAGAAACCGGAATACCAGATCGCGATTCCGAACCAGGTACTGCAGTGCGGACGACCCATGATCGTCACATCGCGCGTTCACGTCGGCGCCATTTTCGACCAGAAAGTCGATCATCTCGACATCCTGGGCGTAGTGGAGCGGATGCTTGCCATCGCCGCCAGGACTGGTGATGAGACTGGGATCTTGTTCCAGCAGTTCGCGTACCCGCTGTTTGTCATTCAAGCCGACCGCCGGCCAAATGTCGACGATGGCGCCTCGCTCGATCAGCGGCCCCGCGACGTCAGGTGTTAAGTCCTCCAAAATTCCAAACCCGCCGGCTCCCCAACTGGTTTTCTGATTGATGTCGGCACCGTGTTCCAGCAGGAGGTCGACCAGTTCAACGTTGCTCCGGCTGCAAAAGATCGCCGAACTGTCAAAGGCGAATATCTGCGCGTTGACTTGATCTGATAATTCAGAATGGTTGGCGAACCGCGTCGCAATCGCCGCGTTCAACCGCAGTCTTCCATCGGTCAAGTGGGGTCGTCATTTGGGGCACTCCACGACAGAAATAAGGCGCATCTACATAGTCGAGTTTGTCTACAATCTCAACGACAAAGGTCGGGCTGGTAAATTGGCGCAAGCTGGTTCCGGCTGCGGTTCAGAGACGAACGGCAGGTTACGGGAGTTGCAACGCAACATGCTGGGTCGTGATCGAACGGCGGGTATGGGCCGTTAGCGCCGTACTTGGTTGAAGGTCGATCGGCAACTTTGTCCGCTTATCGGCCTTCGACCCGGTGCGAAGCGGATGCTTGCTTCGGGTCAAATTGCGGCATCAGCCCGATTGACGCCAGCGTCTGTTCGCAGATCCTCTTCGGACCATTCTTCTTTCGCAGAGAAGTCCTTGATGAAGTGCTCGATTCTCATTAACCATAACTGGCGTTTTTCTGAAAATCGTTTATTATTAATAACTTAACACCGCTATCACGCTTGATAACAGCCGATCATACTCAACGGCACGGTCTGCCGGGCTTCGCGGAACCAGGCGCTCGCCGCGAGATCGAGGGCGAGGGCTGCGTCAGGCCCCGCTCCCGGCGGCAAGTTCTTCGCCATCATTCCAAGCCCGGTGATGGAGGTTTAGCCGGGCCAAGGATTGCCCGGCGCAGCCGCGGCAATACGCCGTTCTCGGCGATCCAGGCCGAGTAGGCACGGTAGTCCGGATCCTCCATCAAGTGCCACTCCTCGCTCCGGGCGCGCATGAAATAGATGAAGTTCACGCCCAGCAGCAGCACGCAGTTGCGGACAACCTCGACGGGTCCATCGACCGACAGAAACGGCATGAACACCAGCCACCAGAATATGTTCTTGGTCAGGTAGGCCGGATGCTTGAAATAGCGGAAGGGTCCGTTGGTGAGGATGCCCCGGTGGGTCAGGTTCGAGAACCGCAGACCAAAGATCACCGTCGCCCAGGCATAGAATGCCGAGAGCAACACCAGACCGGCGCCCCACAGCGCCAGCGCTGTATTATTTCCGGCGAACCAACCGACCCAGCTGAGCTCGCCGCGATAGCTCAGAGGCCCCCATGTTCCCATCACCAGGAATGGCGGGTAGCAGATCAACGCATAGACCCAGGCCGAGGCGTAGGGGTTCGACGACCGGATATGCGCATCCAGCAGTCGCGAAGTGACGACGTAGCCGATCAGCGCGTAACTCACGTCGAACAAAAACATCAACTCGATGGCCCACAAGGCGGCGTCGGCCGGATTGGCAAGTATATTTGCCAGGGATACATCGGTCACAAAGGTCAGCTGCCCTGGCGTTCCGGCAAACATCAGGGCCAGGAAGAACCCCTTGATCGTCCAGCTCCTGGCATGTTCGCGGAGCATTTCCGGGTCGGTGCCATCACGGCCAAGAACCCATTGTCCCGCGTGCCACAGGGTATCGTGCGGGTCACGCATATAGCGGTCGACATAGAACACATAGACGATTGCAGCGGTAAGGATCACTGGACCCAGCCCGAGCAGAACACCGAAATACAGATTGTAGTCGGCGTCCCGGTAGGTCCGGATCGAGAAATACAGCAAGGCGATGACAGCCCAGGTGGCGTACAGCCCTGCCAGCTTGACCTTCGTCGTCGCCAGTGTCTCCGACAGCGGTCGTGGGGCCGAAAAGTCGAGGCCGGTCGACGGGTTCCGATGAACCCGATCAACCAGGATCGACCACAGCGCCATCGATGCGATCAGGGCGACCAG
>DATLAW010000219.1:0-15549 GCA_035527255.1 Thermohalobaculum sp.
TCGGAAACACAAGCAAGATAAGGTGGACTGATGGGTGGATTTTAAAATATCTAACTATTAATTTTATTTTATTATCAAATACTTAGTAATAAAGTTTGGTGCCGGTGATAGGACTCGAACCTACGACCCCATCATTACGAATGATGTGCTCTACCAGCTGAGCTACACCGGCTCCGTGTTGTCAAAGACGGGCGGACCTTAGTGAACGGTTGGGGATTTGACAAGGCGGATTCAAGCGGCGGATTTGGGTCTTTCGTGTGAGTTTCCGACCTCATCCGACGGCGTTTTTGAGGTTGCCATGTCGTGCAGTTCCTCAGCCTCCTCGACGGTCTCGTCGTCGCCGCCGATCAGCAGTGGCAGCATCGCGGCATGGTTGAGATCGAAGTCGTCGCCGTCGCCGCGCGGCGCGGCCAACGCCCTGGCGAGCCAGCCGCGGACCTCGGCCTCGGGGGCGCCTTCGCCGCGAGCGGTGGCGGCCATGATGGCGCAGACCCGCGCCGTCGGCTGATCTTCCTTTACCTCGGCGATCGCCTTGCGGGCGCCGGCCCAGTCCTTTGTCACCAGCGCCAGTTCGGCGGCCAGAAGCTGCGATTCAGGATGCGACGGGTAGGCGTTCAACAGCTTGCCGAAACGCAAGCGCCGTTCATGCGCGCTCTCATCCGGCTCGATGGCGGCAAACGCGGCGGCGAGCGCGGAGGCGGGTTTGCGGCGCCAAGCCTCGATGATCATCTTCGCCGCGGCACGTTTTGAGCCGGCCGTGACCAGGTGGCGGGCTGCGGTTGCGACCACTTCCGCGTTGGAGGGGTCGAGCTTGGCTGCCTCGAGGGCCAGCTTGCGGGCATGATCGGCCTCGCCAAGTTCCTCGGCATCCTCGGCCTGGGCCAGCGCCAGCATCGAGTCGCGGCGGTTCGACTCGGGCTTTGGTAGCAGCCCGGCACGACGCTGTGCACTGAGGGTCTTGCGGGCCCCGGCCCAATCAAATTTACGGCTTTGCAACATGTAGAGGGTCTCGAGCACCGACGGCTCTTTCGGGCGCAGCTTCGCGGCACTTTCGGCCAATCTGAGCGCGCGGTCGATGTCGTCCTTATCCAGCGCCCGGTTCAGCAGCCCGCGGACACCGATATATGACGTCTCTGGATCCTCCGCCAGAGCCCGGTAATAGGTCTCGGCGCGCAAGTCGTCGCCAGCCAACTCCGCCGCCTGTGCGTTCATCAGCCGGGTCAATTCAGGGCGCTGGAGCAACAGTTCGGCCTTCTCGGCTTTGCTGCGGGCGGCGCGGGCATCGCCGGCCGCCAGTGCAGCCATGCCTTGGGCCATCGCCTCGAGGCCCCGGCGCTCACGCGAGCGGTTGAAATAGCGGCTGATCGCGGTCTCATCGCCGTCGATGAAGCGGAGAACCGCAAGGATGAACCCAATGATCTTCAGGGTCAGCCAGAGAACGGCGAGGCCGATAAGCAGCAGCACCGCGAAATGGATTGGCGGGAAAAAGAATTCCTGCCCGGCGAGTTGGATGGTGATGCCGCCCTGATCCTCGATCAGGTGAAATATCCCCCAGATCCCGGCGGCGACAAGAACCAGGAAAATCAGGACGCGAATGGCGGTGATCAGCATATACGTTCTCCCTCGCTCATCCGCCGGCACCGATTTTGGCGCGCCAATCGGCCAGCGCCGCATCGGCAGCGACCCGGGCGCGGAGCTGGTCAAGCCAGTCACCAAGCCCGGTTTGAGCGTGCGCAGGCAGGGTTTCGGCCTCGGTCAGTGCTGCGGCCAGATTGCCTTCCTCGACCCGGGCGGCGATGCGCGATGTGATTGCACCGACGCTGTCGCCCGGCTGTTCGGCGGTCGGGCGGCCAGCAACCTGGGCGCGCAGCCAGCCGAGCGCCTGCAGGCCGGTGCCGTCCCCGGCGCTAGCCTGAACATCGGCGGCAACGGCGGCCTGTGCATGGCGTCCAAAACTGGCTTCGAGCGCTACGGCGGTCGCCAGGCCGGTGTCGGCCGCGGCGGAAAGCGCTGTCGGGGGTGCGGCCCCGGTCAACTCGGCAAGCTCGTTCAGCTTCTCGTCATAGGGCAGACCCCCTGTGAGCCGACTGTCCAGCAGGTCGTTGGCGGCCTGAAGCCGCGCCTGACGGACCGCCGTCGATGCCTCGCCAAGTGCCTCGCTCTGGACGTCGCGAGCGGCAGCGGCGCTGACTTCGACCGCGTCGAGCCGAGTGTCGAGTGCAGCGGTGCCGGCACTGACCGATGTGGCAAGATTGTCGAGCCGGGCACCGAGTGCTGCGACCGCGGCGGCGATCTCGGGCGAGGCCGGGCTGTTGCCCGTCCCGGCATCCGCCAATGCGCTGGACACGGCGCTGAATTCGTCGCGCAGCGCGGCCAACTCGGCCTCGATCATATCGAGCCGGGTGGCGAGGGACGCGGTGACATCGGTGGCGGTCTGGGCGGCGGCAACGGCAGCGTCGGTCTGGCCGCTGTCAGCGGAGGCGTCGATGCGACCAGATAATGCCGCGATCTCGGCGTTCAGCGCGGCGATGGCCGCATCGGATTTCGCGGTGCCAGCGGCGAGGGCGTTATCAAGGCTGGCGAGGCGGTTTTCGGTATCGATCTGGCCCGGGAGCAGGTATTGCGCCACACCCGCAGGCAGGTGCGGGGCCAGCTTTGGCGCGGCCCACAGGGTCAGGCTGGCGATAACGATGACGCCGACCAGGATCATCAAGGCGGTCGTGGCCAGGGTCCGGTGCGCCGGCTCATAGGCGGCGTCGTCCGGTGCATGATATTCGTGTGGGGGCTCGGCGAAGTCCGCATCATCGAGCCGCAACTCATCGACGACCAGCGAGTCCTCGATCGACGTCGCCCCTTCGGGGCCGGTGTCGGTGCCAACGTCTGGCTCGATATTCGATACCGCTTCAGGCTCGATTTCGGGCCCAATTTCGGACGCGGTCTCGTCGATAACTTCCTCAGTCACCGGCTCGATCGACTCGGTCAATTCGACCGTCTTGGGATCATCGCGCTTTTTCATTCAACTGATCCCTCTCAAAATGCATCCCGCCTCTGTGCTACCCGGTCCCGGTGGCGCGACTCAGCTGCGATTCTCCTTAAGAATAGGAAGCACGGGCCGCCACAGCAATCGCAGCGCCGGTATTAATCGGGCTCAGTCGCAAAATACGCGCGAATTTTCGTCAACATCGCGGCCCCGTCCGGTGCCTCGGCAATCACAACCTGTCTGAAGCCGGAGATTTCGAGCGGCTCAGCGGCGGCGGGTGAGATTGCCAGGAGGTCAGTGGTTTGCAGTGCCGCGCCAGCCTTCGCAAGATGACGGGCAAGAATGGCAGCGCCGCGGCTTGACCAGATGGTGACGAGGTTGATCTCGCCGCGCGTCAGCAAGGCGGCGACCTGGGCTGGCGGCGGGCCGGTTTCCTGCGCCTGATAGAGGACCGCCTCGGTGACCCGGTGTCCGGTCTCGGCCAGCCAGCCCTTGAGGTCGCCGGCCGCGTCATGGCCGCGTGGGTGAAAAAAGTCGCGCAGGCCGCTGCGCCGGGCCAGGTCGGCGAGGGCGCGGGCGTCGCCACTGGCCGAGAAGCAGTCGCGGAAGCCCGCTTTTCGGGCGGCGTCAGCGGTGGCCTTGCCAACGCATAGCGCCGGCAGGTCACGCCGCTCGATCAGTGCGGCCAGCGTCCGGACCCCGTTGGCCGATGTGAAAAGCAGGCCGCCGGTGGTGAAGGGAAGCTTCAGTGCCGTCACCGTCGGCACAATCCGTGTCAGGGGCCAGATCAGCGCGTCGATGCCGTCGAGTTCAAGGGTTTCCGCCAGGGCGCGGCTGTCTTCCAGCGGGCGGGTCAACAGAACCTGCATGTCACGTCTCAAAGAATCCAGGACCGGCGCGGGATCGCAATTCCGCAGCAGCATCGGTGCCTATGGCGGCGGCTTCCGACAGCGGGCCACGCCGTTCGGTGGCGAGGCGCTCCGAGCCGTCCGGGCGGATAATCTCGCCCCGGAAACGCAGTGTTTCGTCCTCGATCTCGGCCAATCCGCCAATCGGGGTTTGGCACGAGCCGTCGAGCGCCGCGAGGAAGGCGCGCTCGGCGATCAGGCGGATGCCGGTGGAAGCGTCGTGGATCGGGGCGAGCAGGGTTTGGGTGGCCGCGTCACCGGAACGGGTCTCGATTCCGATGGTGCCCTGCGCGACGGCTGGCAGCATATCGTCGGGCGAGATCGCGGCGCGGATCACCTCGCGCTGTCCCAGGCGGATCAGCCCGGCGCAGGCGAGAAAGGTCGCCTCGGCAATGCCGTCGGCAAGTTTTCGCAGCCGGGTTTGCACGTTGCCGCGAAACTCGACCACCTGCAGATCGGGGCGGCAGTTCAACAGTTGGGCGCGACGGCGTAGCGATGAAGTGCCGACGACGGCGCCCCGCGGCATCTCCGTCAGGCTGCCATGGATCAGGCTGACGAAAGCGTCGCGGACATCCTCGCGCGGCAGCAAGCAGGGGATCGTCAGACCGTCGGGCAGTACGGTTGGCATGTCCTTCATCGAGTGAACCGCAATATCGATCGCGCCGGCCAGCAGCGCCTCCTCTATCTCCTTGGTGAACAGGCCCTTGCCGCCGATCTCGCTGAGTGAGCGGTCGGTGACCAGATCGCCGGTGGTCTTGATGACGACAATCTGAAACGCGGCTTCGGGCAGCACATGGGCGGCCATCAGCCGGTCGCGCGTCTCGTGCGCCTGAGCCAATGCAAGGGGCGAGCCGCGTGTGCCGATCTTCAGCGGTGTCGCCGGGCTGGGGAGGGTTCCGATCATTTTGGCCCTTTCTGCTGGCCTGCCCTGCCCTTAGTAAGAGGGCCAAGCAACGCACGCAATGCGGCGAAACGGAGCCATGGCCAACACGATAACCATACTCGGCATCGAATCGAGCTGCGATGATACTGCGGCGGCGGTGGTGCGCGCCGAAATTCGGGGCGGCGCGCCGGTCGCACCAGGCGAAATCCTGTCGAATGCGGTCTTCGGGCAGGACGATCTGCATGCGCGTTATGGCGGGGTGGTGCCGGAGATTGCGGCGCGGGCGCATGCGGAGCGGATCGATCTGGTGGTGATGCGGGCATTGGAGGAGGCTGGACTGGGGTTGGCCGACCTCGACGCAATCGCTGTGACCGCTGGTCCGGGGCTGATCGGCGGGGTTCTGTCAGGGGTAATGGCCGCCAAGGGAATTGCCGCCGGGGCCGGGCTTCGTCTGGTCGGCGTGAACCATCTGGAGGGCCATGCGCTGACGCCCCGGCTGACCGACGGGGTGACCTATCCCTATTTGCTGCTGTTGGCCTCGGGCGGCCATTGCCAGTTGATCGCGGTGGCCGGGCTGGGCGATTATCGGCGGTTGGGCGGGACGATCGACGATGCTCCGGGCGAGGCCTTCGACAAGACGGCGAAGATGTTGGGCTTGGGCTTTCCGGGCGGGCCGGAGGTCGAGCGTTGGGCGGAGGCCGGTGACGCCTTGCGGTTCGATTTTCCCCGGCCGCTGATGGACCGGCCCGGTTGCGACCTAAGCTTTTCCGGGCTGAAGACAGCGGCCGTCCGGGCGCGCGACGAATTGGTGCGGGCGCAGGGCGGGCTATATCAGCGCGATGTGGCTGATCTTTGCGCCTCATTCCAGCAAGCTGTGCGCGATGTGCTGTCGGCCAAGACCCGGCGGGCGATGGTGCGCTTTGCGGAGGGCCATCCGGGGTCAACCGAGCCGGTTATCGCGGTCGCTGGCGGGGTGGCGGCGAACCGCAGCGTACGGGCCGGGCTGGCGCAGGCGGCCGAAGCGGAGGGCTTTCGCATGGTGGCGCCACCGCTGGCGCTGTGTACCGACAACGCCGCGATGATCGCCTGGGCCGGGATCGAGCGAATCGCTTCGGGCGTCGCGGATGCGCCGGTGGTCGCCCGCCCGCGCTGGCCGCTGGACCGGGCGGCGGAACCGATGTTGGGCTCGGGGAAACGGGGGGCAAAAGCATGAACGATGCGGTTGTAATCCTTGGGCAGGGTGCCTGGGGCACGGCGCTGGGGCGGACCTTGTCGGACGCTGGCGCGCAGGTGCGGTTCTGGCGGCGCGGCGGGTCGGCGGCGGTGCTGGAGGGCGCCGGGCTGGTGCTGTCGGCGGTGCCGGCACAGGCGACGCGGGACGTTTTGGCGGCGGTTGCCCCGGCGCTGCCGGGTGGCGTGGCGTTGGTGCTGACCGCCAAGGGGTTGGAAAAGGGCACCCTGAAACTGCAATCGGAGATCGCGGCGGAGGTGGCGCCAGGACATCCGGCGGCGATCCTGACCGGGCCGAGCTTTGCCAGCGACCTGACCACCGGGCTGCCGACTGCGGTGACGTTGGCGATGGCTGATACGGTGCTTGGCGAGGCGCTGCAGCGCCGCCTCGCGACGCCGTCGCTGCGGCCCTATCTGACCGACGATATCATCGGTGCGCAGATTGGTGGCGCGGTCAAGAACGTGATTGCCATCGCCTGTGGTGCTGTGATCGGTGCCGGGCTGGGCGAGAGCGCCCGGGCGGCGCTGATGACCCGCGGATTTGCCGAGATGTTACGGATCGGCACAGCACTAGGTGGCCGGGCCGAGACACTGGGCGGGCTGTCGGGGCTTGGCGATTTGGCGTTGACCTGCGCCTCGGAGTCCTCGCGCAACTTTGCCTATGGGCTGGCACTCGGGCGCGGCACCACGCCCCCTGCGCTGGCCGCCGACGGGCGCACCTATGAGGGTGCGGCGACGGCTGGCCCGGTGGCGGCCTTGGCGGCGCGGCTGGGGGTCGAGATGCCCTTGGCGGCGGCGGTCGCGGCGCTGGTTGCTGGCAGGCTGGGCGTGCCGGAAGCGATAGAGAAACTGTTCAACCGCCCGCTTCGGCGGGAGTGAAATCGAAGGGAATACAATGCTGTATGCGATCATCTGCCTCGATAAACCTGGCGCATTGGAAGCGCGAAAGGCCAATCGCGACGCCCATCTCGGCCATATCAAGGGCGCTGGCGGGGCCATCGTCCAGGCCGGACCGTTCCTCGACGCCGACGGCGAAATGTGCGGCTCGCTCCTGATCTACGAGGGCGAGCGCGCCGGGGCTGAAGCATGGGCGGCGGCAGACCCCTACAATGCGGCGGGCTTGTTCCAAAGCGTCGAAATTCGGGCGTGGAAAAGGGTTATTGGCTGACGTGGCGGATTCCGATGCGACCACTACGCCCCTGTTGCATCGATCTGTCATTCGCCAGATCCTGCAATTGCTCGGGACCTTTGTCCTGATCGATGGCGTGATCCTGCTGGTTTGCCCGCTGTATGGCGGTGATTGCCTTTACGGGTTTCGTACCCTGATCGCATTCCCGGTGATGCTTTCTGGCCCTGCAGGAGTATTGCTGCCGCGCGCTGCACTGCGCTATGGCAGGGATCGGCGATCGAGGGCCTTAATCTGGATCGCCGGCGGCCTGTTGCTCCTGGCCGTCGTCACGATTTGCCACGTCGTGGCAATTCGGCTGCTCAACTTTGCCGACTATGGGGAGGTCCTTGTCAGGCATCGGTTGCTGGCCATCGGGCTCGGGTTGGCAACCGTCTACTATGCCGGTCTGAGCGCGATTGCATTCGCCAAGGCCCCTGCCCCTGAACGGTAGACCTCGGCGAGGGTTGCCCAGATAAAGTGGTGGCCAACTGTCTCTACGACCCAGAAAATAAAAGGATACACTGCTGATGGCGATCACCTACCTGAAGAAGGCGTCGATGACCGCCACGAGCGGCGAGGCCGATGTGCGCGCTACCGTGCAGTCGATCCTCGACGAGATCGAGCAGGGTGGCGATGCCGTCGCCCGCGACTACGCCGACAAATTCGACAAATGGGATGGCGACATCGTCGTGCCGCCGGACCAGATCGCCGCCGCCGCCGACGAGGTGCCCCAGCGCCTGCGCGACGACATCCGCTTCGCCCATGACAATGTCCGCCGCTTCGCCGAGGCCCAGAAGGCGGCGATGCTGGATACCGAGGTCGAGATCATTCCTGGCCTGACCGCCGGTCACCGTCATGTGCCGGTCGGTGCCGCTGGCGCCTATGTGCCGGGCGGGCGCTACTCGCATATTGCATCGGCGATCATGACCGTCACCACCGCCAGCGTCGCCGGGGTCAAACACATCGCCGCCTGCTCGCCGCCGCGCCCCGGCATCGGTGTGCCACCGGCGATCCTCTATACCATGGGTCTGTGCGGTGCCCACCGGGTGCTCAGCCTCGGTGGCGTGCAGGGCGTGGCGGCGATGGCCTTCGGCCTGTTCGGCTGCCCCAAAGCCGACATCCTGGTCGGCCCCGGCAACCAATTCGTCGCCGAGGCCAAGCGGATCCTGTTCGGCCGGGTCGGCATCGACATGTTCGCCGGCCCCACCGAATCGATGGTCATCGCCGACGCGACCGCCGACCCTCATATCGTCGCCTGGGACCTGATCGGCCAGGCCGAGCACGGCTATAACTCACCGGTCTGGCTGATCTCGCTGGATCGGGCATTGGCCGAGCGGGTTGCCGAGATCATCCCCGGCCTCATCGCCACCCTGCCCGAGCCAAACCAATCCTCGGCGCGCGACGCCTGGGGCGCCTATGGCGAGATCATCCTGACCGACACGCGCGACGAGGCGGTGAAAGTTTCCGACGAATATGCCTCCGAGCATCTCCACGTCCAGGCCGCCGAACTCGACTGGTGGCAGGCCAACCTCACCAACTACGGCTCGCTGTTCCTCGGCGAGGAAACCACCGTGGCCTTCGGCGACAAATGCTCCGGCCCCAACCACGTGCTGCCGACCAAGGGTGCGGCGCATTACACCGGCGGGCTGTCGGTGGCGAAATACATGAAAACCGTAACCTGGCAACGCATGACCCGCGAAGCCAACCGCCAGATCGCCCCGGCAACCGCCCGCATCTCGCGGCTCGAGGGCATGGAAGGCCACGCCCGCACCGCCGACGTTCGGCTGGAGAAATACTTCCCGGGCGTGAACTTCGACCTGAGCGGGCGGGAGTAGGTGGGGTGGCCGTTATCACTGGCCACACCGGAAGGTCCTGAACAACAGACGGGCGCCTAACGCTGATGATACCGTGATTTGCCGGTCTCGGTCTCGGAATGGATTCGAGCTCAAGCATTGTCTGGTGGTTTGATCCCCTTATTGCGCAATTCATTGCGCGCGGCGTCGGTCTTGCTAGATCTATCGGCCCCCAGCATCTCCAGCACCGCCCGGTCCTTCAGGAACTGGATGTCCGCGTAGGGGACTATCTCGATGCGGTTGCCCCAGGGGTCGAGAAAATCGAGACGTTTCTCGTCGACCAGTTCGACTCCTGCCGCCTCCAGCCGGGCGCGCAGGCCCTCGCGGTCGTCGACGACCAGGCCGAAATGGCGGTTGTCGTCGGTGTTCTGGCGACGCCCGGCGCTCAGGGCCAGGAACTGGTCGCCCATTTCGATGAAGGCCATTTGCTTGCTGGGCCGGCCCTGCAGCGTGAAGTCGAAGAACCGCCCGTAGAAGGCCAGCGCCTCGTCGATGTCGCCGACTTCCAGCGCAACGTGGTTGATGCCGAGAAGGTGTGGCTTGGCGACGGGGCTGGCGGGCATGTGGTACGCTCTCTGCTGTAGCCTGCGGGTGGGGTCTATGGGCAACCTAGGCCGCTGCGACGGATGGTCAACATCCATTCTGTGGGCTTCTCTGTGGGCTTCCATCCGGCTGGCAACCACGGTAGTCAGCATCCGACACCGCGCCCAGCCTGAACGAGCCCCATGCCCGATTTTGCCATTGCCGCTGGACACAGCCTTACCGCCGCCGCTTGCGAGGATGTCCTCCGCGATGGGGGTAGCGCTGTCGATGCCGTCATCGCTGGGGCCTTGGTGGCCTGTGTGGCGGAGCCGGTGCTGGCCGGGCTGCTGGGCGGTGGTTTCCTGATGGTTCGGCCGGCCGAGAGCCAGGCGCAGTTGCTCGACTGCTTTGTCCAGACGCCGCGTCGCAGGCAACCGGAGGCCGATCTGGATCTCCGCGCTATCCAGGCGGACTTTGGTGAAACCACGCAGGAATTCCACATTGGTGCTGGCGCCATCGCCACGCCAGGTTTAGCGCCGGGGTTGATTGAGGCCCATGACCAATTCGGCCGCATGCCGCTGCGCCAGCTGGTTGAGCCGGCGGTCAGGGCGGCACGTGAAGGCGTTGCGGTGACTGCGTTCCAGGCCAGTCTGGGCCAGATCATCGCACCGATCCTGCAGGCGACAGATGGTGCGCGTGCCCTGATGTGCGGCGATGACGGCAAGCCGCTGGCGGCCGGGGCGCTGTTCCGGAATCCGGACCTGGCCGATGTGCTCGAGGTTTTCGGGCATGAGGGCCCCCGCTTCATCATTCAGGGCGAGGTTGGCACCGGGCTGCTGGCGATGGCGCGCGAAGGAGGTCACCTGCGTGCTGACGACCTGAGATTCTATAGCCCGAAATGGCGGAAACCGGTTGAGATTACCCGGGGCCGGGCGCGGATTGCGGTGAACCCGCCACCGGCGCTGGGCGGCGTGCTGGTCGCCTTCGCGTTGGAGTTGATCGCGGCAGTCGACCGGGCGACTGATCTGGCCCGGGCGTTTGAGGCAACCACGCGGGCGCAGATCGAGGCCGGGCTGCGCGACGACCCGGCGGGCGGCACCCTGCGGCTGCTGGCGCCGGAATTGGTTGAGCGTTACCGGCGCGATCTCAAGGGGCGCAAGGCGGCCGCCCGGGGAACCACCCATATCTCGGTGGTGGACGGCACGGGCCTGGGTGCCGCGCTGACAATTTCGAACGGCGAGGGCAATGGCGCGATCATCCCCGGCACTGGCATCATGGCCAACAACATGCTGGGCGAGGAAGATCTTTTGCCCGACGGCCTGCTCTCATGGCCACCCGACACCCGCCTGTCGTCGATGATGGCGCCGATGGCGGTGAGTTGGCCGGATGGCGGGCTGGCAATGCTGGGCTCTGGCGGATCGAACCGGATTCGCACGGCGCTGGTGCAGGTGCTGGTCAATCTGCTTGACCGCGAAATGCCGCTGGGCGATGCGGTCGAGGCGGCGCGGCTGCATGTCGAGCCGGGCGCCGGGAAGGCCGACCAGCCGGAGGTGGATTTCGAACTGCCAGGATTGGCCGAGCAGGATCGCGTTGCCATCCTCGCCGCCTATCCGGAAGCGCGCGGCTGGGCCGAGCGCTCGATGTTCTATGGCGGGGTGCATGCGGTCAGTCGCGACGGGCGCGGCAATGTCCGCGCGGCGGGCGACCCACGCCGGGCCGGCGTGGGGATTACATCAACCCCCGGCGCAGCAGGTTGAGCCCGGCGACGCACAACACCGCCAGCGCCACCTTGCGAAACAGCGCCTGATCCATCCGGTCCTGAAATCTCTGCCCGATCAGCATCCCAACGACCATCGGCAGGCACATCGCCAGCGACATTGGCAGGGTCACGCGATCGAGCAGGCCGCTGTAGAAATGGGCTGGCACCAGGATCAGCGATCCGACCAGCAGCGACAGGCCCAGTGCCCGAATATGCAGCACCTTGTCGAGGTCGAGTGCGATCAGGAAAAACAACACCGGCGGCGCCCAGACCCCCGATAGGCCGCCACAAATCCCGGCCAACAGCCCGGTGGTGGCCTCCAGCAGTGCCCGCAAGCCCGGCGCTGTGGGCGCGCGTGGGTTCCAGCCGAGGAGTTGCAGACTGGCGGCGCTGCAGATCACCGCGCCGAGGAAGATAAACATTACCGCAGACGGGATGCCCGGCACGAACTGCGCTGCGACGCCAATTGTCATGCCGAGCAGCAGGTTGAGCTTCCAGAAAAACCGCAGCGTCATGACCGCCGGGCCGATCCCCTGGCGCATGGTTTGCATGAGGTTGCTGAGCACGGTCGGGAATACCAGTATCGCCACCGTTTCCTGCGCCGACATGAAGCTGCCGATGCCGCCAATGCCGATCATTGGCAGGGCAAAGCCAATCGCACCTTTTACGAAACCGCCGAACAGCATGATTGCGCTGGCCGCGATCAGCATCATCGGTTCAATCTCGGCAAGGGAGGCGAAAAAGTCCAAGTGGCGGCTCGATTTGCGGGGGGGTGAGGTAGTGGAGTTATTAGGCCGGGCGTGCCGGAATGTCCCGAGAATTATCATCAGCGTCAATTTGTGTCGCGGCGAGGAAAGTATTCACCGGTGAGTGGCGGCAATGTGGCGCAAACAGCAGCGAGCACAGACTATGGGAATTCCTGATCCGGCCGCCTACATCGACCGCCTTCGCTATCCGGTCGACCGACCCGATAGCGAGGAATATGCGGCCTTGCTGGCACAGGTTCAGGCCGGGCTGGAGACAGATGGTTGCGCGGTGCTGAAGGGCTTCGTGCGCGCCGAGGGGATTGCCGATCTGGTGGCCGAGGCTGATCGAGTGTCGCCCACCGCGCATCGGTCCTACAACCGGACCAATGCCTATTTTACCAAGGACGACCCGGCGCTGCCGGCAGATCACCCGAAGCGGCGGTTCTATGACCGTTCCAACGCCTTTGTTCCAGCGGATAATTTCGGGCGTGAGTCGATCCTGCGCGCGATCTACGAATGGCCCACCTTTGCGCCTTTCGTGCAGGCGGCGCTGCAGGAGCAGCGGTTCTACCGCTATGCCGATCCACTGGCTGACGTGATCGTCAACGTGGTCGAGGACGGCGGTGGTTTTCCATGGCATTTCGATACCAACAACTACACTGTGACGTTGGCGGTCCAGAACGCTGAGGCCGGTGGTGATTTCGAGTATGCTCCCAGCCTTCGGACTGCCACCGACGAGAACTACGACGCGGTCGCCGCCGTGCTCAATGGCCGCTCCGACCGAGTGAAATCGCTGACGCTGGAGCCTGGCGATTTGCAGATATTCAAGGGCCGATATGCGCTGCACCGGGTCTGTCCGGTTGCAGGTTCGCAGCCCCGCTATGTCGGTATCTTCAGCTTCGTCGAGGAACCGGGGATGGTGGCAAAGCCCGAACGCTGCTTGCAGCTATATGGCAAGGTCTTGCCGATTCACTATGAGCGGGCCGGAGTGCGGGCGGACAGTCTGCTGGACTGAAAAGCTTGGAGTGACGCAACGAAATTCTGGGCGCAATCCGGGGCGCGACATATTCTTGCGCGAAATATTGACGGAATTTCGGGCGGGCGATAGGTAGTCTCGCAGATGCGAGAATGATTCTGCACCGCAACATGCCCTCAATCAGGACCGGCGGTGCGGCAACCGAAGAGGACCCGCCCGATGAACGTTGAGCCTGCAATTGCCACCGTCCCGGTTCACACGGCCCCCGACTTGACAGCCTTAGCAGAAGCCTCCGCCAAGGCGGCGCAGACGCTGATGCGTGAGGCGCGGGGTACGTTGGCTGGCCGGGTCAGCGCCCAGGGCCGGGTATCGGGTGGCAAGCTTGAGGCGGAGCAATACGCGGCGCATGGATTGGCCTGGCTGGCGACCTACGCCGAGGGCCTGGCGCAGATGGCGGGCTGGGCGGAGCGGCTGGAGAGCGCTGGCAAGTTTGGCGAGATCGAGCGGCTGATCCTGGCGATCGGCTGCGGCGAGTACCTGTGCCAGATCGCCGGCGGCATCCCGATGAACCAGGGCGAGATCATCCGCCCGGCCGAGATTGGCGTCGGCGAGGCGGCGCTGGCGGCGTTCCGTGCTGATCGCGCTGTTGCCCGGCTGAGCACCGGCAACTCGGATGCGGCGCGGATGCGTCTGGTCGAGATCATGGCCGAGCGCGAGGGGGTTGCCACCTTTGGCAATTGCGGGCTGGACGAGGAATTCGAGATGGTGCGCGAGCAGTTCCGCCGTTTCTCGGATGACCGGGTGGCGCCTGATGCCCATGGCTGGCATCTGCGGGACGAGCTGATCCCGATGGAAATCATCGAGGAGATGTCGGCGCTTGGCGTTTTCGGCCTGACCATCCCCGAGGAATTCGGCGGCATTGGCATGGGCAAGACCGCGATGTGCGTGGTGTCGGAGGAGCTGTCGCGTGGCTATATCGGGGTCGGCTCGCTGGGCACCCGGTCGGAGATCGCGGCCGAGTTGATCCTGGCCGGCGGCACCGAGGCGCAGAAGGTATACTGGCTGCCAAAGATCGCCAGTGGCGAGATCCTGCCGACGGCGGTGTTCACCGAGCCCAATACCGGATCGGACCTCGGGGCGCTGAAGACTCGCGCCTACCGGGATGGCGATGACTGGCTGCTGAAAGGAAACAAAACCTGGATCACTCATGGCGGGCGAACCGACGTGATGACTGTGCTGGCGCGGACCAATCCGACGAGCGATGACTATTCCGGATTGTCGATGTTCTTGGCGCCAAAGACGCGGGGAACGGCGGACAAGCCGTTTCCAGACGCCACCATAAATGGTGGCGAAATCAGTGTGTTAGGCTATCGGGGCATGAAGGAATACACCCTGGCGCTGGACGACCATCGGGTGCCGGGCGAGGCGTTGTTGGGCGGGGTCGAGGGGCAGGGTTTCAAGCAGTTGATGAAGACCTTCGAATCCGCCCGCATCCAGACTGCCGCGCGGGCCATTGGGGTGGCCCAGTCGGCGCTGGAGATCGCCTTGCGCTATGCCCAGGAGAGGGTGGCGTTTGGCAAGCCGTTGATCAAGTTCCCTCGGGTGGCGGCGAAGCTGGCGATGATGGCGGTCGAGATCATGATCGCTCGTCAGCTCAGCTATTATGCTGCCGCCGAGAAGGACGCCGACCGGCGCTGCGACCTGGAAGCCGGCATGGCCAAGCTGCTGGCCGCCCGGGTCGCCTGGGCGGCGGCCGACAACGGCTTGCAGATCCACGGCGGCAACGGATTTGCGCTAGAGTATCCGATCAGCCGGCTGCTGTGCGACGCTCGGATCCTGAACATCTTCGAGGGGGCAGCGGAGATCCAGGCCCAGGTGATTGCCCGCCGCGTGCTGGAGGGGAATTAGGCGGTGGGAGCCGCGCTTTCACGACACTCCCCTGCACGAATACCGCGGAACGCGTCCCCAGGCTTTTACGGTTTGCCGGTAACCCAATAGACCCTAGGGTGCTTGGTCGCCCTGGTCAGTAGACGAGATTTCCAAGTGGTAGAATCAACTTAAACGAGATATAGTTAAGATAGAGTTTTTGTCTCGGCGAGTGCCGGGTAGCGTGGCCTTGGGTAGATTATGCGTTGTATTAGAGACGGTTACATGAAGTCGATATGCGATCCGGTATTTTTTCCGGCCACTGAATCGATCCGTCAGTTTTCGAAAAACCCCCAACTCAATTCGCGCAAAACGGTCGTTTGGGAACGATTGATCGGGGGTTTTGTGCGGTGTTCATGTTGGCGGCGTCGCTTGCTGCGCCAGCCGCAGCACAAACATTGGCGCCAGCGCAACCAACTGAACGCAGGCTGATTAAGCCGCCTCCCGGCTTTACCGAATCCTGCGAGCGCTACCGGTGGCTTTGCGAAAACCAAACCGCCGGTGCCGCATTGGCCATCAATATTGATGTTCTTGAGATCGCACAGGTAATTAATCGTCGCGTCAATTTCGTGATTGCATCTGAGACTGACGCCGAAAA
>DATLAW010000220.1:0-10481 GCA_035527255.1 Thermohalobaculum sp.
CCATAGGTGATTGCCTGTTGCCGCCTCGATCAGCTGCGCGGTGATCCGCACCCGATTACCGGCCCGCCGCACACTGCCCTCGACCACATAGCGCACCCCCAGCTCGCGCCCGACCTGGCGCATATCGACCGCCGCGTCGCGATAAACGAAGGATGAATTCCGCGCGATCACGAACAGCGATCGGAACCGCGATAATTCAGTAATGATGTCCTCGGTGATCCCGTCCGAGAAATAGCTCTGCTCGGGGTCGCCGGACATATTGGCGAGCGGCAGCACCGCAACCGACGGCTTCTCCGGCAGCGCCAACGCCTTTACCCTCGGGCGGGCTTGCCCCAGGACAATCCGGTAGACCCCGACCGGCGCGGCGATGTTCTTCACTTCCTGCGGGCCCAGGTCTTGGTAGACCAGGTCAAGCTTCTCGCCGACCTCGTCGCGGACCTTGGCCGAGACGCAAATGCCCCCCGGCTCCGCCAGTCCCTCCAGCCGCGCCGCCACGTTCACTCCGTCGCCGTAAAGATCGCCGTCCTCGACCATCACGTCGCCCAGGTTCACACCGATCCTCAACTGGATCTTCTGGTCCTCGGCAAGCGCATCCTCTCGCAACGAAGCTGCACGTTGCAATGCGGCGGCACAGGCAACTGCCTGGACCACGCTGGCGAATTCGACCATCGCGCCGTCGCCCATCAGCTTGAAAATGCGACCGTCATGTTTGGTGACAACGGGGTCCAGCACGTCCGTCCGAAACGCCTTCAGGCGCGCCAGCGTCCCCGCCTCGTCCTGACCCATCAGGCGCGAGTATCCGACCACGTCGGCGGCAAGGATGGCAGCGAGCCTACGTTCCACGGTGTTTCCCCCTATGCGCGAGAGTAACGGGGGTCTTCTCAACAATCTATCACCGCGTGCCAAGCCAACATTGACCCAACGCCCTGCCTTCTCCAGCGTCGGCCACCGCCTCGCCCTAGATATCGCCCAATTGATCGCCTAAGTTAGTGCATACAAATTTTGCTGGCACTGTTCAGCTTGGCCTTGCCAAGGTCCGGCAGCCGCACCATCGCTCATTTGACGAGGATTACAATCCAGTGACGACGCTCATCGAAATTCCAGAATGGGACCACCGCGATGGCGGCTTGCCCCAGTTCGTCCGTGCTCGGAGTCAGGCGGCGGTTGACGTGATGGAGGCGGTGCTGGGCGGGCTGGGCATCGCCGGCACCGCTCTACGCCCGCTGCTGCCGCTCGGTGACCGGATCGCCGCGCGGCGGCTGGCGGCGATGAGCGATCCCTACCGCGCCGAGATCCTGGCGCTGCCTCAGATCATGGGCTGCCCCGGTGCTGTCGCCTTCAGCCTGTCCTACGAATTTGCCTGCACCGCTTGGGTCTTTGAGACCGGCGGCGTGCCGCGCCTTCTCCGGGTTCTTGACTGGCCGTTTCACGGGCTGGGCGCGCGGATCGAGGTGGTGCGCCTCAGCGGCCCGGCCGGAGATTCGATAACCGCGACCTGGCCCGGCGTCATGGGCGTCCTGCACGGCGCCGCACCCGGCCGCTTCGCTGCCGCGCTCAACCAGGCGCCGGAACCGCAAACCGGATTTGGCCGGGCCGCCGACTGGCTGGCCGCGAAACGCCGTTTCCTGCGCCAGACCGGCATTGCGCCACAGCACCTGCTGCGTCAGGTCTTCGAGAATGCGCCGGACTATCGCACTGCAAAGCAGCTTCTGAGCGAAACCCCGGTCGCCGGCGCCCGCGCGGCATCGACAGCACCGGCCGTCACCGGGCGGCTTGCGCATTGATCAGCGCGCCATCAGTCGACCGGCTGGAGCCGCCAATCCTCAACGCCCTGACCCGTCTGGCCCTGACCCTCGACGCAACCGGCCACCTATCCGTCGCCGGATACGAAGGCGAAACGCAGGTGACGCGAGTGTGCGAGGCCGCAGCCTGAACTGCGACGACCGTTCGCTCACAACGTCGCCAACCCCCTCCCAAACATCTCCGGATCGACATTCCCGCCACTGACCGTGCAAATCACCGCGTCGCCCTCGATATCGCCCGCCCGGTACAAGGCCGCCGCCAATGCAACCGCGCCGCCCGGCTCGGCGACGATCTTCAGGCGCAGGAACGCCTGACCCATGGCCATCAGCGCCTCCTGATCGGTCACCGCCAGCCCCGGCCCGGCCAGCCGCCGCAGAACCGGGAAGGTCAGCGCCCCTGGCGAGGGCGTCACGATGGCGTCGCAGATGGTCCCGGTCTCGCTCGGGTTCGCCACTCGCTCGCCTGCCACCAGCGAGCGCGCCGCGTCGTCAAAGCCGACCGGCTCGCAGGTTCGCACCCGCAGTCCCGGCGCGTCCGCCTCCAGCGCCAGTGCGATGCCCGACGACAACCCGCCACCGCCGCAACATACCAGCACGTCGGCCCGCTCCACCCCAGCATCGCGGGCCTGGACCGCGATCTCCAAACCGCAGGTGCCCTGGCCCGCCATCACCAGCGGCTCGTCATAGGGCCGGATCAGGGTCAGCCCGCGCTCGGCCGCAAGCTGGCTGCCGAGCGCCTCGCGGCTTTCACCCCCGGCGCGATCGTACAAGACTACCTCGGCCCCATGACCCCGGGTGTTCGCCGGCTTCAGCGCCGGCGCGTCCATCGGCATGATGATCACCGCCGGAACTCCCAGCAGCTCGGCCGCATGGGCAACCCCTTGCGCGTGGTTGCCGCTGGAATAGGCGAGCACGCCGCGCTTGCGGGCCTCCTCCGGCAGGGCCGAGACCGCTGACCAGCCGCCCCTGAACTTGAAACTGCCGGTCCGTTGCAGGCACTCGGCCTTGACCAGCACCCGCCGCCCGGCGAGGGCGTTCAAGAACGGGCTCTCCAGCATCGGCGTGAGCCGCGCAACCCCTGCCAGCCGGTCGCGCGCGGCCCGGATATCGTCGATGGTTATCGCTTCTGTCATTGGTCTTGGCATTTCGCGTGGTTCTCCAGAAAGGTATCGATTGCAGCCAACGCCTCGGGCTCATCGAGAAACGGCACATGGCCCCGGTTGGCCACCGTCACATGATCCATGTCAGGCCGCCGCCGCGCCGTCTCGGCCAGGGTCTCCGCTGACAGGATATCGGAGTTCTCGCCCCGGATGGTCAGGATCGGCAATCCGGCCAGCGCGTCGAAAAAGCCCCACAGATCGGACGCACCCGCCTGCTTCGCCGCCTGCATCGCCGCCCCAACCGCTTGGCGCAACCGCGGATCATAACTCAGCCGCGGCCGCCCGCCCTCGTCGCGGTAGATCGTCCGGGCAAAGCCGAGCCACTGTTTGGCGGTCAGGTCAGGAAAAGCCGCGCCCATGGCCCGCTCCAGCCCGGCTGCTGCCGCCTCGAAGCTATCTGCCCTCGGCTCGATGCCGAGAAAATCCATGATCCCGGCCAGCCCCTGCGGCTCGACCACCGGCCCGATGTCGTTCAGCACCAGACAGCTCATACCTGCCGACGCGGTTGCGCCAAGGATCATCCCCAGAACACCGCCCCGAGAGGTGCCGATGATCGCCGCCCGCGCAATCTCCAGATGGTCCAGCAAAGCCAACGCATCGCCCGCCTCGATGGGAACTGTATATTCGGCAACCGGGTCGTCGGCCCATTCGCTCAGGCCCCGGCCGCGCGAGTCGATCCGCAGCACCCGGTAGCGTATTGCCAGATGCGCCGCCAACCCGGCAAAATCCCGCGCATTGCGCGTGAGCCCGGCCAGACACAGCACCGCCGGGCCATCGCCGCCAGTATCCTGATATGCCAGCCGCCGCCCGCCTAGCGCCTCAAAGTATTTGGTCATGGGAAGCCCTGGATCACACCGTCGCCGCAATCGCCGGAATAGTTGTCAGGTCGGCCAACACATTCTCCGGCTTCCATGGCAATCGATCCAACGGCTCGCCCGACCGGTTGGCCCAAGCCGTATGAAAGCCATAACCCGCCCCGGCACAGGCATCCCAGCAATTCGACGAGACAAACAGCACCTCGCGGCGCGCGCAACCGAAATAGTCACCGACCATCCCATAGACCGAACGGTGCGGCTTGAACACGCCCACCGTCTCGACCGATAGCACCGCGTCCAGCACCCCGCCGATCCCGGCATTGTCCACTGCTCCCGCCAGCATGTCCGGCGAGCCGTTCGACAGGATCGCGGTCTGATAGCCAGCCGCCTTCAACGCCTTCAGCATCCCCGGCACCTCCGGATAGGCCTGCAATTCCCAATATAGCTGCAGCAGCCGCGTCCGCAGCCCCGGCTCCGCCAATCCATGGGCCTCGAGCGCATAGTCGAGCCCGTCCTGGGTCACTTGCCAGAACCCGGTGTGCACGCCCGCCGTGGCCCGCAGCCAGGTGTATTGCAACTGCTTCAGTCGCCAGGTGCTGGCAAGCTCTGGCCATTTCGCCGCGAAAGCCTCGCGCCCGGGCTCAGCCGCGGCGATCCGCGCCGCAGCGGCAACATCGAACAGCGTTCCATAAGCGTCAAAGACGCAGGTTGTGATGGGCATCAGCGATCCTCCTGTTCACGCAAAGCATGGCCGAGACATGGCGTTAAGGGAACCCCCGACAGCCGAGTGGAATTGGCAGGCAACTCACCGCACATCCTCCAACCGGTCAATTCGGCGCATCGTCGGGAACAGCTGTGCCCAAAGGGCCGTGACCGCCAATGTTACGACCCCACCCGCGACCACCGCCGACACCGTCCCGATCCCCGCCGCCATGACCCCGGCGCGGAAATCGCCGAGCTCGTTCGAGGCGTTGATCGCCACCGCGCTGACCGCGCTGACCCGGCCGCGCATTTCGTCCGGAGTCGCGAGTTGGATCAGCGTCAGCCGGATATAGACGCTGACCATGTCGGCGGCGCCATAGACCGCCAGCGCCAGCAGCGAAAGCCAGTAGATCTCGGACAGCCCGAACACCAGGATCGATGCCCCGAAGATGGCCAAGGACACAAAGAAGGCCCGCCCCATCCGTCGCGGCATTGCCATCCGCGTCAGCACCAACCCGACGGCCAGCGAGCCGACCCCCGGCATCGCCCGCATCAGCCCCAGCCCGTCGGCCCCGACATCCAGGATGTCGCGGGCAAACACCGGCAACAGCCCCATGACACCGCCAAACAACACCGCCAACAAGTCAATCGAGATCGACCCCAGCACGATCTTGTTATGCCAGACGAAGTTGAACCCTCCCAGCACCTTGGCCAACCCGAACGGCTCACGCGGGCGTACCGTCAGCTGGACCGCGATCAGCCCCGCCGTTGCGGCCGCAATGGCGAACATCGCCAACGCCGCGAGGTAAACCCAGTCGCCGACCATCGCGACCAGAATGCCCCCCGCCGCGGGACCGGCGAGTTGCGCCGCCTTGTTGGCCGACGACGACCAGGCAACCGCCTTCGGGAACACTGACGGCGCCACCAGGTTCGGCAGGATCGCCTGACTGGCGGTGAAGTAGAACGACCGGGCACTGCC
This sequence comes from Thermohalobaculum sp., assembly GCA_035527255.1. Taxonomy (GTDB): domain Bacteria; phylum Pseudomonadota; class Alphaproteobacteria; order Rhodobacterales; family Rhodobacteraceae; genus Thermohalobaculum. The sequence goes on from DATLAW010000220.1 coordinate 5,459, forward strand.
GTGCAGCAACAGGATGACGAAGATCGGCCAGACTGCCTGCCGGTCGGCCAGCATGTAGGCCAGCAGCAAACCGGCCGCCGCCAGCTGTCCAACATTGCAAACGACAATGATGGTGCGTCGGTCGAACCGGTCTGCGGCCAGCCCGGCGACCAAAAACAGCGCCAGCGCCGGCGCGAACTGCGACAGGCCGATCATCCCCAGATCCAGTGGGTCGCCAGTCATCAGATAGACATGCCAGCCGACCGCGACGGTCGTGACCTGGTTGCCCATCACGTTGGCCAGCCGCGAGAAAATGAACAGCAGGAAGTCCCGGTTGCCGGTTAACCCGTCTGGCAATGCGGGCGGCGTTCCCGCCGCCGATTCGCCGGTTTCCTCTGGCATCCAACGCTCCTCGGCACCGGTAATCGGCCAAACACCAGGACGAAACTTGCGCAGCCATAAACTTGCGCCCAGCCACGCACGACGACATCATTTCTGCTGAATATACAGGAGGTTTAGGCCGGCCTTAGTCAAGCCCAGCCCGCTTCGATCCAACTGACCTGAAGCAATCCGGTCAGCCCCGCACTCCACGCGCCAGATCTTGCTCGATGGTCATCGGTCCGGCCACGCCAACCATCCGGGCGCGGTAGACCCAAAGCGCCTCCATCACCCGCTGCACATAGTTTCGTGTCTCTTCAAACGGGATGGTTTCGATCCAGTCGATCATATCTGCTCCCGACATCCGCGGGTCGCCATGCTCGGCGATCCAGGTATCAACCCGGTGCGGCCCGGCGTTGTAGGCCGCTGCCGCCAGCGCATAGGAGCCGCTGAATCGGGTAATCTGCTCGGCGAGATAACGTTGGCCGAGACGCGCATTGTACTGCCAATCGTCGAGCAGCCGGTCGCCGGAGTAGGCCTCGCCGATCCTGCCCGCCACCTTCTTCGCCGTGGCCGGCATCAACTGCATCAACCCGCGCGCGCCGGCGGAGCTGATGGCGTGCTGGTTCAACTCGGTCTCCTGCCGTGCGATCGACATCGCCAACGCCGGCTCGACCATGCTGGCATAGCCGGCCAACTCGGTCACCGGGTAGTAGGCCGGATAGATCATTATTCCCTTGCGCGCTGCTTGCTTGGCCACGCGTACCGCGTAATGCGGCTGACCCAATGCCAAACCCAATCCGGCGAGCGCTCCCATCTCGGCGCCGCCTTGCATTCTGCGGCCAACCTCACTGAACATCGCGAACGCCAATACCTTCTCGCTAGCGAAATGCAGCACCACCGCAGCCCGCACGTCGTCCGTGCGCAGCGCCGGGCTCTTCGACCAATCCGGTAGATCGCCAGTGACGATCCGCGGATCCCCAGCCATAGCTAGTGTCGCGGCCGCGAGTTGGCCGTAGAACGAGGTTTGATGCGCCGCCGCCGCCCGGTACCACTCGCTGGCATTGGCCGGGTCGCCCATCGCCTCGTAGGTCCGGCCGAGCCAGTAGCCACCGCGTCCGAGGCTGATCGGTGTCCCGACGCTCTGATAAAACCGCTGGAAATGTGCCAGCGCCTGAACCGGTTTGCCCAGCTTGCGCAGTGCGATCCACCCGGCCAGCCATTCCATGTCGGAATAGTCATAGCCGTCGGTTGGCGCCAGATGATGCAAGCTTGCCACGGCATAAGCCAGTTCCGCCCGCCCTGATCGCGCCGCGCGCCGGGCCAGTAGTCCGCGCCGATCAGCCCATATCTTGGGCACGCCCAGCTTGTGCCGATCGGTGGAAATTTCGGCCAGCAGTTTCTCCGCGCCGTCGTATTTTTTGCCACGCCATAGCTTACCGAACGCCTTCCAGTTCGCCGCCGCCGCGCCGACCGGGCGTTCCCGCTCGGGCTGGGCGCGCTCACCGACCACCGCCGTGGCCAGGCTTTTCAACCCTGGCCAGGTGCCCCGGCGCGTTATGAAAGACTGGTATTCCGCGACCGACCCGGCTTTCGCCCGTAGCTTGCGCCACAGCACGATATCGCGCACCACCAAATCCGGCGACCGCGCCGCCAACGCCTCGGCCCCGGCCCAGTCGCCATTCTCGCCAAGTTCCAACGCCTCGGCGACGACCGCGCCCGCCGCCCTGGCGTCTGCCAGATCCAGCGCGCCAGCTTTCGGCGCGATGACGAATATCGGCAGAACAAATGCAATAGAGAACGCCAGAATGCGCAAAACCATCACGAAGGCCCTTTCCTGCTCTAAGGCCGCTTACGCCGATTTTGGCGATTTGTCGTTAATTCTACCATAACTTGATGGTCGCGTATCGCGGCATCCGGGAAATCTTTTTACAATTTCACCACCGAAGGTTGACCCGGCAAACCTGGTTTCCCGCCCTTGCAGAACCAGTCGATTGCGCATAGGGTCGCGCCGCCTGATACACCCCATACTGACCGGACACATCGTCATGTTTAAAGGTTCGTTTGTCGCCATTGTCACGCCGTTCAAAGATGGCGCCATCGACCAGACAGCACTTGAGGCGCTGGTCGAATGGCACATTGCCGAGGGCACAAATGGTCTCGTGCCGGTTGGCACCACGGGCGAAAGCCCGACCCTGACCCATGCCGAGCACGATCGTGTTGTCGAAATCGTCGTGAATAAGGCGGCGAAACGGGTTCCGGTGATCGCCGGGGCAGGCTCGAACAACACCGCCGAGGCGATCCGCCTGATGCAGCACGCCGAACGTGTCGGCGCCGATGCAGCACTGGTGGTGACGCCCTATTACAACAAGCCCACCCAGGCCGGCCTGATCGCCCATTACACGGCGCTGCACGACTGCTGCACGCTGCCGATCTTCATCTACAATATCCCCCCCCGCTCGGTCGTCGACATGTCGCCCGAGACCATGGGGGCGCTGGCCAAGCTGCCGCGCATCATCGGGGTCAAGGACGCCACCGCGGACATCACCCGGGTGTCGAGGCAACGCCAGACTTGTGGCCGCGATTTCATTCAGCTCTCGGCCGAGGACGCCTCGGCGCTGGGTTTCAACGCCCATGGCGGCGTCGGCTGCATCTCGGTCACCGCCAATGTCGCCCCGGCGCTCTGTGCGCAATTCCAGGAGGCGATGCTGGCAGGCGACTATGCCACCGCACTCGAATACCAGGACCGGCTGATGCCGCTGCACAACGCCATCTTCGCCGAGCCGGGCGTTGTCGGCGCCAAATACGGTCTCTCCGTGCTGGGCCGCTGCTCGAACGAAGTGCGCTTGCCGCATGTGCCCGCGACCGAGCCGGTCCGGGCTCAAATCCGCGCGGCAATGGTGCATGCCGGCCTGATCAACGCCTGACGTCATGGCCACCAAACCGAAGAGCCCGCCCAACCGCATCGCGGCGGAGAACCGCAAGGCTCGTCACAACTACTTCATCGAGAGCAACCTTGTGGCTGGCATCATGCTGGAAGGCTCCGAGGTCAAATCGCTGCGCGAGGGCAAGGGCAACATCGCTGAAAGCTACGCCACCGTCGAGGGCGCCGAGCTGTGGCTGATCAACAGCTACATCCCGCCCTTCTCCCAGGCGATGTCCGCCGCTTTCAGCCACGATCCGCGCCGCCGCCGCAAGCTGCTGGTCCACAAGCGCGAGCTCTCCAAGCTGTGGCAGGCCATCGGCCGCGAGGGCATGACCCTGGTGCCGCTAAAACTGTTCTTCAACGACAAGGGCATCGCCAAGCTGGAACTCGGCATCGCCAAGGGCAAAAAGCTCGGCGACAAGCGCGAGACCGAAAAACAACGCGACTGGGCCCGTGAAAAAGGTCGGCTGATGCGCGATAAGGGTTGAGCCGCTTCACCGATCTCGGCGGGCGCCTCAACTAAGCCGCCAAGCTGTCCAAAAAACTAGGACCACTTCACTCCGAAACGCTGTTCGAGGGTGGGAGACATCTCAGGTGGAAATCCGATCAGAACGGGTGCCGCAGAATCAAGAAGAGCCGGCGCCGCAGGGGGCGACGGCTCTGTTGTTCTGCGCCGGTGCGCTCAAGCGCGCCGGCGTTGCAGCACGATCAGTTGATCAGGTCGATGATCGAGTCCTTGACCGCGCGGACTTCCTGGACCGTTACCATGCGATGGGCGATGGCGACGAAGGAACGGGCAGTGTTGTCGCCAAGCTCTGCCTCGGTCACGCTGACGCTGCCATCGCCACTGAAACACGCTACCACGTCGTATTCGCCGCTCGCCGGCAGATCGATGGCGACGAAGTTGAAGTGGTGCGCCGCGGTGGTGTCGAGGCCGAGGGCGACGGTCACCGAACCGTCAATCGCGAGATCTTCAGCAACAAGGTCCGTAGTGGTGTCGATTACGTCGAGATCGACCGTCACCGAGAGCGTCTGTTTGCGTGCGGCGAAGGTCAGCGGGCCGGGCGCGGCGAGGAGACCGAGTTCGTTGGTGCAGATGTTGGCGGTCCCGGTCGGGGCATAGCGCACTTCGAGATTCATGATCCCTTCGGCAACGGCCGTCGATGCGCCTGCTTTATTGCGCGCCTTCACCTCGGTGAAGGTGACGATGTTAGCGACGCCCGAGACGCCGATCAGGAACTCCTTGCCCTTCGGGGCGCGGATGGTGGCGAGCAACTCCGTTGCGAAGGTGTCGCTTCTATCGACTTCAAAACCCACCGTGTTGTTGAGCTCGAAGTCAGCGAGGGTCACTGTATCCATGGCGTAGTTGGCCGCAAATTTCGCCGACTGGGCTGACGCGCCGGTGGCGAACAGAGCAATGGCCGCGACTGCGGCAATATGGGTTGCAATCTTCACGTGAGTTCTCCCGTTCTTCAGTACAAACTAAACTAACTTCAGACTGCCAAAGACGAGAAATTCCAGAATCACTTCTCGCGCTCAAGCATTGCGGCGATAATACAGCTATACAACCATAAAGAGATAGGAAGTTATTAATGATTTCAAGGTTTTTAGTCTATGTTTGAAACGACTTCCGCAGTATCATCTAATAATCGCCACGTTTTCGCCCTATAGTTGTCGAACTTTCGCAAACTAACCCGGATATTGTCTTGCCAGGTAGCCATTTAAGCAGTAAAAGGCCTG
>DATLAW010000221.1:0-2548 GCA_035527255.1 Thermohalobaculum sp.
CTGTTGCATTCGTGTGGTTTAATGCAACCCGAGCCAACCCTAGCCAATGTCGTGCAACATGGGCAAAGCCGTGGACCTGCTAATTCGTAAGCGATGGGTCGGGGGGTCGAGTCCCTCCACCGGCACCAGACTTAATTACGAAGCCGTTGGCAATAAACAAATATTTATAATTATATATTTTTCTGTCCACCCATATATCCGCCCCACTTTCTTACGTTCTCTGCTGCGAGGCTTGGAACAAGCGTACAGGATTTGAACCACTGGCGAGCGTCCCGAAGAAGTCGCGGGTAGCGCCCAGGCCGACATTCTGGACCACAAAAGAAAAAGGCCGCCTTTGGGGCGACCTTTCTATTGGGGGTCTATGACGAGCGGGGCCAACAAGCCCCGGCGGTCAAATTCTTAGATGTCGCTCCGGGTCAACCCGATGTCGTCAAGCAAGTGCGCGTCCAGCCGGCGCAGCGCGGCAACGGTATGGCGCGTGTCGTTCCAGGCGCTGAACGAGGCAATAGCCTTTTCAACGGCGGTCACTACACGGTGGACGGTGATTGCGCCGAACGGGGCAACACGAGTGAGCGTATAGGTGGTGGCCATTTCAGCTTCTCCTGGTCAATCAAATATCTACGGGCTTGTCTGCCCATCGTCGACCATAGGTAGTGCGCTGTTATATCTGGGACAATTGCACCAAACGCATGACCGACATGCATTTCCCGCAACCGTGGCGCACGGGAAAACGATGATCTCATGCTGTTGATTAACTCGTCACCGTTCTTTCCGTAGTGAACTTCACAACGTGCCGTCAGCGTTACTCTACGTAAACCCGAATGCGGCGGTTTGCGTGCCTACAATAGCCTCGGGCTGAACGGGCATTTTGTGCCATAAGTTGCCGTTGACGCCGCTTGGCGTGATGGCGGCAATGGGCCGCCCGGAGTCGCCGACGACCCCATAAGCTGCCCTTCGTTAACGGCTTTTAGTCCGCTCGGCGCCGCCGACCGTCGACAGCCCGACGCCAATGAGCGCGAGCAGCGCGGGAATGGCGTTCACGCCCAGAAGATTGTCCGCACCGGCGCCATTGAGCGCCAGGAAAGTCAGTCCGGCGCAAGTCATGACGGCGCCGAGAGTTGCGCGGACGGGACCGGGCGGGCGGGTGTGCGCGCGCCGCGAACCGGCCTCGAGCGAACCGAAGACGAGGAGGAACGGCAGCAGGGCCGCGATCAGCGCCGCAATCCAGACCGGCCGCCAAAGCCACCATGTCGTCCCCCCCGGCGCCGCATCGAGGCCGGGGCCGCCGACAAGAAGCGACAGGCCGACAAGCGCGATGAGCGCCGTGATGTGCCACAGGTAAACGGTCATGATCATCCGGCTGACCAGGATGACCAAAAACCAGGCACGCACGCTGCGCAACCACCTCGAGACCGGCTTTTCAACCAGCAGCATCAGCCCGCCCTGGACGCAGCCGATCGCGAGCATCGCTACGGTCGGGGGCTTGGAGTTCGATATCTCGGCGCCGGGAACGCTCACCATGCTGAGCGGATAGCCAAGCGGCCCTACGAGCAGCGCCAGCGACACCAGCCCGATGAAAAGGAGCACCACCGGTCCGTGCCGCCCGCTACCCCCACCGTGCCACCAGTAGCCGAGCTGATGCATCGCCAGCCAGATGAAGCCGTAATTCGCCCACCGCAGCCAGGATTCTCCACCAATGAATGCAATCAGATCGACGCAGACGGCTGCGGCGGCGAGCGCGGCGACGGAAACCAGGCCGTAGCGCCGCCAGATCTCGGTCGAGACGGGGACCACCACGGTGACCATGATGTAGACCGCCAAGAACCAGACCGGAATCAGGGCCGCCCGTGACCCGTCGCGGATCAGCTCTGGCGGAACCTCGGCGAAGCGGGCGATCGCGGCTGCGATGCACCAGAGTGCGACGAGCGGAACGGTCGGCACCAGAAGGCGCCGCAGCCGCACCGCTTGCCAGGCCCGGCGTCTCTCGGGGTCGCGCCGCGCGGAGGCCCACGAGGAGGCGTTGGCGAAGCCACCGACAATGAAAAAAACCGGCATGACCTGGAAAACCCATGTCGCCAAATGGGTCCAGGGAAGGACCCCAAGGAGTTCCGCAAACCGGAGTTCACCCTGATCGACATAGGGGGCAATCAGAAACCAGTGGCCGAACACCACCAGGATGATCGAGACCGCCCGAAAGAAGTCCGCCGCGCGGTTGCGCCTGTCCGGGGTCTGCTCCGCCATACTGCGGGCCTGTGCGAAGATCGTCATGGCACGCCCTCCGGCGCAACCGCACCATGTTTGGCCAAGCGGTTCTTTTACCTTCTATATGCGGCAGCAGCGCTGTGCTGGCAATGGATCAGGTCAGTTCCCGATGGGCGACCAGCCGGCGCGAAGCGGATCTGATCCTCAGGGTACCTGCCGATCCTTCACTGTTGCTTTCATCGAAAACACCGCCGTCAGACCAAGGGCGATCAAAGCGCCGCTTGCCGCCAGCGCCACGTCCTTCTGGGAACCGAACTCGTCGCCCTGGGTGCCGAGATAGGCGGCG
>DATLAW010000222.1:0-2219 GCA_035527255.1 Thermohalobaculum sp.
CGCTCGTATTCGCGCACCGCTCGGGTCACGTTCAACTCGTTGCCGAAACCGGTATCGGCGTCGGCGATCACCGCCACATCGACGGCGGCGGCGGCGATGCGGGTTGCGTTGGCAACCATCTCGGTCATTGTCAGCAGGCCATAATCCGGCAAGCCGTGGCTCAGCGCAGTGCCAGCGCCAGTCATGTAGGCAGCGCGAAACCCCGCCTGCGCCACCAGCCGGGTCATGATGCCGTCATAGACACCGGGGGCAGTGATCATCTCGCCGCTGGCGAGGGTCTTGGCGAACCATTGGCGAGGGGTCTGAGGCATAACGATCTCCTGGGACACGAAATTTGCCCGAGAATGCAATGGCAGCGCGGGCGTGGCAAGCATTGCGGTTGCCGCCCTGCGGAATGCGGGGCTAGGGTGGCGCCACAGCCAGCGAGGACCGATGCCAGACTTCACACCCGCCGTCGATACCCACGCCCATGTCTTCGACGCCAGTTGCCATTTTGTCGAAGGGCGGCGCTACACGCCCGGCTATGACGCACCGGTCCGGCGCTATGTCGAGGTTCTCGACCGGGCCGGGGTTCAGCACGGTGTGCTGGTGCAACCGTCCTTTCTAGGCACGGACAATACCTATCTGCTGGCGGGTCTTCGGGCCTTTCCCGACCGGCTGCGCGGCGTTGCGGTGGTGGCGCCGGGCGTAACCGATGCCACGCTGATCGCGATGGATACGGTTGGAGTGCGCGGTATCCGTTACAACCTGATCGGCCACGATCCGGCGTTGGTGGCGCAACCCGAATACCGGGCATTGACCCGGCGGGTCGCGGCACTTGGATGGTTGATCGAAGTGCAATCGCTGGGTCGCGATTTGCCAGACGTGTTGGACACGCTCACCGCCGATGCGACGAAAGTGGTGGTCGACCACTTCGGCAAACCCAGCACTGCAGAGCCAACCGCCGATCCCGGCTTTCGCAAGTTGACGGAATTTACATCCGATGGCCCGGTCTGGGTCAAGCTGTCGGCGCCCTACCGCCTGGGCGGGCTCGACCCGGCGCCTTATGCCGCTGCGCTCCGCGCGCATTTTGGCCAGCAGCGCGTGCTCTGGGGCAGCGACTGGCCCTGGACCCAGCACGAGGTCGCCACCAGCTATGCTGAATGCATCGGCCAGATCGGCGTTTGGGCGCAAGCCGACACCGACGTTCAGGCCCGCTTCAACCGCACGAGCCGGATTCTCTACGGCTTTGAGGAGTGACACTACAATGCCTAAGTTCACCCTATGGATACTGCTCGCAGTTCTCTTAACAACCCTGATAGTCATAGCGCCGAACGCCCTGTGGCTGACGCGGTCAAGCGCCTTGGTCCGCAACTCCGGGGCGACGGAGAGGACCCTTCGCCTGGTCATCGTCGGCGAGCCTGACCGGTTCATCGAGGCCGGTGCGCTGGCACCTGGGGAGTCGCGGTTCCTGTGGATCGACCTTTTCGGAGAGGCAACTCTGGCGGGCGAGGTGAAGGACGGCTCCGCCTGGAAATGCCATTGCACCGAATACGTCGAGGCTGGCATGTACCGGGTCGAGGTCACCGCCAATGCGCCGGATAAGGTGACTTGCCGGACCGAACTCCCGTTGCTCGACCGGCTGTTGGTACTCGATTACCTGTCTTGAGGCCGTTGCGACGCGGGGCTTCGCTCCGGGTCACGGAAGGTACGGAAGGTGTAGGCTGCGGTTCTGGCAAATTCGCCAACCGGAGGAAGAGTGTTTGCCTGAAACCCGGCAGGAACGCCGCTTAGCGGCCATCCTCGCCGCCGATGTGGTGGGGTAGACGCGGTCGATGGCGCCGGAGCAGGAGGCCATCCTCGTTAAGGGGCTCAAACTCGCCGGAATGAAGGGAGAGAACTAAGGCGTTTTGCGGCCGCTCTGATTCATGCCGCCTTAACCATAACTCGCGTCTGAATCCATGTTCGTTTACTTGCAATAGGTTATCTATGTGCGCACGCGTGCGCACATACCATTGTTGATCACATTTCCTGCAAACCGCTCTAGGGCCTGTTGAGATTCATCTTGAGTTTATCACGGCAGCACTGGCGTAGATCATAGCGGAGAAACTGCTGTCTGTCTTGCAGGCTCGCAGGGCGATGCGTTTGAAGTCTTTGAGTTTGCAGAAGTAATTTTCGATCAGGTGGCGCCATTTGTAAGCCTCGATGTCGATTGCGCGGGGCGCGACCCGGTTGGGGTG
>DATLAW010000223.1:0-3051 GCA_035527255.1 Thermohalobaculum sp.
CGATGGTGTCCTGTGTGGATGGCTCCTGCTTTGCAAGCGCGAATTGATCATTTTGGCATTCCTCGGTCAGGTAAGCGAGTATCAGCTAGCGTTCATTCCACCGAACTAAACGCAACGCCGACCTTGATTAAACGGTTCGGCGGAACAGGGCAGACGCAGTTCATACGAGTTCCACCGCGTTGACGCCTGGTTGACACCTGAGCGTAACAGGGCCAGTAAATCACCGGCAGGGCGCGTTTACCGGACGGTCACGTGAATGTAGTGACGGGTGAAATTGTTTCCGTTTGCGAGAACGACATCAATAGAGCTGAACCATGATGCTAGGAGCTGGTTTCTTGGTCGCCGGACGGGCGCTTCACGAGGCGCAGTGGCGCGGCGGCGGACAACTGCCGTACCGCCGTTGGTTTCGCCGACCATCAGATCGGCCTCCTCGCCCCCTATCTCCCCTCTATGCGCCAGGACCGCCAATTCCGGGAAAGGGAAACGGTGACCTCCGCGTAGTTTGCCCAAGCTGTCAGTCGCTGGGTCAACTCGTTGGTGACCGCCGGCCCGCGTCTCCTCCGGCGCTTGTCTCTATCCGAGATCTAAACGGTTCCAGCAATTGCGCTGCACGCCATACCGCTCACTTCAGCATGGATCAATGTGCACGTCGCGGATCCGGTGGCGATCGGTCCCGACAGCGAAAGCGATCAGAGGGTCGTCGCGGCCGAACCATGTCAGCAATTCTTCTACTGCCTCATGCAGCGGAGCGGACGATGACGCGGTATGCGACACATGGTTACGCGCCGTTTCCTTCGCCGCCGCCTCGCGGGTCGAACGCAGAGCGCGTGTCCCGGTGACCGACAACCGCGCATGTCATGGGGAACATGCCGGCACGTGGGATCATGCCGCCGAAGCATCGGATGGCGTCCTGCACCATCAGATCTTCACTGAAGGCGATACGCTTTTCGCCGCCATGCTTGCAGACATTGACGCGGCGCGGCGGCAAATATTGCTCGAAACCTATATTTTTCGCGAGGACCATATCGGCGGCAAGTTTCTATCGGCTCTACGACGAGCCGCCGAGCGCGGTGTTTCGGTCCAAATGCGCATCGATGCTCTCGGATCCAAAGGCCTTGTGTCGCCAGCTTCCATCCGAGCCCTCGGCGACAGCGGCGTCGCCTTCAACTGGAGCCGACGATGGCATTGGCGCCATCCCCTTCGCTACAACCGGCGCAATCACCGCAAACTCCTGGTCGTCGACGACCGCGCCGCCTACGTCGGCGGCTTCAATATTGGTGACGAATATTCGCTCACCCGTTTTGGCGCGGCGCGTTGGCGCGATACCCATATTCGCTTGACGGGCCCGATCGTCCGGCGCGCCGGTCTCCTGTTCCAGGACTTCGCCGGCGGCCGGCGGCAATCGGGCGAAGACTGGGCCGACGGGACCCTCTTGATGCCCAACTACAATCGCGCCTGTCGCTATGGGCTGCGCTCTCTGCTGCACCGTCGTTTCACAACGGCACGGCGGCGGATATGGGTGACGACGCCCTACTTCGTGCCGGATCGTCGTACGCAAAGGCATCTGATCGCGGCGGCGAGGCGCGGCGTCGATGTGAAATTGCTGTTGCCGGGCAAAAGCGATGTTGCGATCACGCGGTGGGCGGCGCGCGCGTCCTACTACGGCCTGCTCCAGTCGGGAGTCAAGATTTACGAGTACGGCGCGCGTGTTCTGCATGCCAAGACAGTCTTAATCGATGAAGTTTGGTCGACGATTGGGACCGCCAACCTCGATTACCGCAGTTTTTTCGTCAATTACGAGCTCAATTTCATTGCCCGATCGAACCGGATCAATGACGAACTGTCCGCCATATTTTTGAACGATCTTAAGGGCTCGGTCTACATTTCCGCGACGTCATGGTCCAAGCGGCGTTACGTCAGCCACGTCGCCGAATTCATCGGCTGGGTGGCACGGCGCTGGCTTTGACGGCCGCCTCGAAGAATTTGATTCCCCGCTGGGTGGTGTCAGACTAGCACGAACTGGTCTCAGTTATCTGACGACGACGAAGTTTCAGGCCACGCCCAGCCGACGCCACTCGGAAAGAGCGGCAGTATGAGCGATGCGCCAGCCACGGGGCAACAGCGACCAGAGCTGCGATGCCAGTGATCCACACCAAGAGCAGCATGCCATGGTGGATCACGCCAACATTGCCGTGGAAGAGCCACCAAGCCGCAGTCTGGCCTTGATCGGCAGATGGTCCGAGGCACGACGCGACAGTGGGCTGTCATGTGCTGCCACATCCAGCAGCTCGCCATGCGACGACAGCATCATGCGATCCAGCGCCAGCAACGGAAAGCGTGACGGAAAACTGAGGCGGGCTTCGGCAATCTGGAAATGCTCGCCGAGGATTTGCAGCGTAGCCCCTCCGCCCCGCCATTCGTTCAGATCGCCCAGAAGCAGGGTGGGACGGCCCTCAAGCTGACTTATCTTGTCGATCAGCGCGCGGGCTTGTGCGGCACGCGAGCCGGGCAACAGCCCCAGATGTGCATTCACGATGCGCAAAGGCTGCCCTGCGATCACCAGATCGGTCACCTGCGCCCCGCGCGGCTCAAACCCCGGCAGGATCAGCTGATGCACCTCTTGCACCAGCGCATTGCGCAGCAAGAGCAGGTTGCCGTACCAACCATGCGCCGCCCCCGCATCTTTCATCGGAACTGCAATCAGCCCCAGATCGCGACGGATGCGTTCCAGATCGAGCAAGCCCGTGCGGGTGCCGAACCGCGTGTCCACCTCTTGCAGGGCCAGAATATCCGCGCCGATTTCCGAAATCACCGCCGCAGTTCGGGCAACGTCGCGCCTCCGGTCGGTGCCGATGCCCTTGTGGATATTGTAGGACGCCACAGAAAGATCGTGCGGCGTGGTCATCTGCGAGGCCCATCCTTGCGGTATGTCGGTACGGATTTCATTGCCTGATATGGGTACGCCGCGCCTGCAATAAAACCGCCACCTAGCAGCGAGCCCTACCGCTGAATCTGCGACACGCGCAAAGCGTTGCACAAATGCGGTAGGTC
>DATLAW010000224.1:0-3847 GCA_035527255.1 Thermohalobaculum sp.
CGTAGAGGCGCTTGGCGCCATGCTCGACGACCGGAATCTTGCCGAAGGGGTGGCGGGGTGCTCCGCCGCCTAAGTCTCCTGGTGTCAGTCGGACGAAGGCGGGGTTGCCTGGAACGAGGCCAGCCCCTGCATCCGCGCCCACCAATCGGCGAAGCCCGGCACGTCGAAGGCCGCGCCTGCGTCCTCGGTCAGGCTGACGTAGAAACAGTTCGGGGCGACGTGGAGGTCGGCCAGTGACAATTCGGCACCCGCGATCCACGGGCTGTCGCCTTTCAGCTTCATATACTCGGTCAGCACCTTGCGCGATTTATCCAGGCAGTCGAGCCGCACCTGCTCGTTCTTGCCGCCGACGAAATCCGGGAACAGGTGCTGGGCCGCCAGCCCGATCAGCGCGCCGTAGCCGTAGCTGTCATGGATGCCCATTGCCATGTCCATGCGCGCCCGGCCCATGGGCGTGTCCGGGACCAATGACTTGCCGGGCAGCACGTCGTTCAGATAGCGGGTGATCGCGCTGGTCTCATACAGGCGCTTTCCACCATGCTCGACGACCGGAATCTTGCCGAAGGGATGGCGGGCCAAGTGTTCGGGCTGCGTTCCCTCTCCGGCCATGATGTTGACCGGCACCAGGTCGTACGCCGCGCCCTTTTCGGCCAGCACCATTCGGACAGCGCGGACATAGGTGGATGCTTCGAAACCGTAGACCGTAATCTTGTCGGACATAATCTTCTCCCTGTTTCAGGCGCGGGCGCGACCAGCGGCGCCGGGCTTACGATGATAGAATGAGCCGGACGCTGTCAGTTTCAACAGTGCCTGTCAAACAAATGCCCCCTCGCGGGTCAGTTCGTCGGCCAGATTGTCCAGCGACTTGCGCGCCCGCTCGACCAGCATGTCGCATTCGTCGCGGCTGATCACCAGCGGTGGCGAGATCACCATGACATCGCCGGTGGCGCGCATCACCAGGCCGTTCTTGCCGACCGAGATGTCGCGGCAACGGGCACCTGCCGTGACGTCCTTCGCGAAGCGCGCCATGGTGGTCCTGTTCGCCACCAGTTCCAGCGCGCCGATCAGGCCGGTCATCCGCGCCTCGCCGACCAGCGGGTGGTCGCCCAGCGTCGCCCAGCGGCTTTGCAGATACGGGCCGGTGTCGTCGCGGACCCGCTCGACCAGCTTTTCCTCCTGCATGATGCGCAAGGAGGCGAGCCCGGCGGCGCAGGCGGCGGGGTGACCGGAGTAGGTATAGCCGTGGAAGAACTCGCCGCCATTCTCCATCAGCGGTCCGGCGACCCGGTCCGAGATGAAGACGCCGCCCATCGGCACATAACCCGAGGTCATGCCTTTGGCGATGGACATCAGGTCAGGCTCGATGCCAAAGGTCTCGGAGCCCCACAAGTTGCCAGTGCGGCCAAAGCCGGTGATCACCTCGTCGGCGACCAGCAGAATGTTGCGCTCGGTGCAGATGCGCTGGATCTCCGGCAGATAGGTATCGGGCGGAATAACCACGCCACCGGCACCCTGGATCGGCTCGGCGATGAAGGCGGCGACATTGTCCTCGCCCAGCCAGTCGATGGCGTCGTTCAGTTCACGCGCCCGCATCAGGCCGAACTCGGCCGGATCCATGTCGCGGCCCTCGCCAAACCAATAGGGTTGGCCGATATGGTGGATGCCGGCGATCGGCAGGTTGCCCTGGCGGTGCGGCGTGGCCGAGCCGCTGAGAGAAGCGCCGCAGACGGTCGAGCCGTGATAGGCGCCCTTGCGCGAGATGAAGGTCTTCTTGCCGGGCTTGCCCATGCAGTCCCAGTAGACCCGCGCCAGGCGGAACACGGTGTCGTTCGATTCCGAGCCTGAATTGGTGAAGAACACCCGGTTCAGATGCGCCGGTGCGACGGCGGTCAGCGCTTCGGCGAACTCGGCGGCGGGCGGGTGGGTGCACTGGAAGAAGGTGTTGTAGTAGGGCAGCTCGCGCATCTGGCGCGCCACCGCGTCGACAATCTCGTCGCGGCCATAGCCGACATTGACGCACCACAGGCCGGCCATGCCGTCCAACACCTGATTGCCCTCGCTGTCGGTCAGCCAGACGCCCTTCGCACCGGTAAACACCCGCACGCCCTTGGCGTTCAGCGCCTTGGTGTCGGTAAACGGGTGCCAGTGATGGCCAGCGTCCATCGATTGATATTCGGCGGTCGAGCGGAGATTTGGGGCGACGTTCATGGTGGATTTCCTTGTGTATTCGAGGTGTGTTCGGGTTGGCTTGATTTTGTGATCACAAATCACTTTCGTCAAGAGCAACTTGCCGTAGCAATGCCGCACCCTGAACCACATCCTGGCGAATGGCGTCGGCCAGGGCTGTTGTGTCGCCGCTGGCCAGCGCCGCCAGCGCTGCTTCGTGGTAATCGGTCAGGGCGGCGGTGCCGAGCCGGCCATAGATCCGGCGCATGACCGGTGCGGTTTGCAGCCACACGCTCTCGACCAGCGCCATCAGGGCCGGGGCGTTGGCGAGCCCATAGAGCGTGGTGTGAAATGCGGTATTGGCGCGCACATAGCCAACGGCATCGCCCTTGGCTAAGTAGCCGTCGATGGTCTGATCGATGGCGCGCAGGGTCGAGATAGCCGCTTTATCGGCGTTTGGCAGGGCGCGCATCGCCAGTTCCGGCTCCAAAAGCTCCCGCGCCCGGAACAGTTCCGCCAGCCGCGCCAACCCCGGCGTCGGGATCTCGGCCCGACCCGAGGTCGTCATCTCGAGGGCCCGCTCAGCCACCAGACGGCGCACCGCCTCGCGGGCCGGGGTCATCGAAACCCCCAATGCCTCGGCCAGTCCGCGCAGCGTTACCTGGTCACCCGGCGCCATCTCGCCGGCCAGAATCCGCCCTCGCAGCGCCCGGTAAACTCGCTCGTGGGTGGGCAGATCGGCGCTTTCCAGCAGGCTTTCGGCGATCATTGAGTCCTCGTGGCTTGCAACATGGGCGCATTTGTGATCACAAATACCCGAACTGTCAATTCTCACCCCAATCAAACCAACGAGCCCAGCATGATCGACCCCTTCCGCAAGGATAACGCCTTCCTGGCGACCACTGACCACGCCGTGACCCATGACGAGCAGATGTATTCCGGCGCGCTCAGCTTTTGCCGCCGTCGCTATGCCCGCGATCTGGCTGGCGTTGACCTTGCCGTCATCGGAGTGCCGTTCGACACCTCGGTCTCGAACCGCCCCGGCTGCCGTTTCGGCCCGCGCGGCATCCGGGCTGCCTCGGCACAGCTGTCCTGGAGCCATGTCTGGCCGTCGCCGTTTGACCCGTTCGAGCGACTGAGCGTGGTCGACTGGGGCGATATCGACTTCGACTTCGGCCACCCGGACCAGATACCGGGCCATATCGAGGCGGCGATCGCGCATGTCATCGGCCAGGGAGCGGCGGCGCTGCTGCTCGGCGGCGATCATTTCACCACCTATCCGAGCCTGCGCGCCCATGCGGCCAAGCATGGGCCCGGCATCAGCCTGATCCAGTTCGACGCCCATTGCGACACCGCGATTGTTGACGACACCCGCATCGACCACGGCACCATGTTCTATCACGCCGCCCGCGAGGGCATCGTCGACGCGAAACGCTCGATCCAGGTCGGCATCCGCACCACCTACACCGACCCCTCGGACTTCGTGGTCCACGACGCCAATCAGGTGCATGAGACGGGCATCGACGCCACCGTGGCGCGGATCCGCGAGGTGGTCGGCGACAACCGCGCCTACATCACCTTCGACATCGACTGCCTGGACCCGGCCTATGCTCCGGGCACCGGCACGCCGGTTTGCGGTGGGCTGTCAACCTGGCAGGCCAAGGAGATCATCCGCCGCCTC
>DATLAW010000225.1:0-20043 GCA_035527255.1 Thermohalobaculum sp.
GCGCTGCGGGTCGGGCAGTCGCCGCTGGGGGTTGTTCAGGATCAGGCCGGGGCGCAGCGGCGCAAAAGTGGCGTCGATGTGGATCGGGTAGGGGTCGCCGGGGAAGTTGACGGCGTGGACCCGGTGGTCGGGGAAGTGGCGCCGCAGCCACTCGATGCCCTTCAGGTTGGTGGTGAAGCCGTGCTGCACCACCAGGTCGCGGCCAAAGCGCAGTACGTCGGCGGCGTCGAACAGCGGTTCCTCCTCGGTGGTGACGAAGAACTTGTCGGCGGTCCATTCCAGGCGCTTGGCCTCACCGATTTTCTCGCTGAGGTAATCGGGGCGGTAGTCGGCATTGGTCAGGCGCGGCTTGGGCGCCGCCTCGTGGCGGAAGTTGGGGTCTTCCTCCCAGTAGCGCTGCATCAGCGGCCGGTAGCACAGGTATTCGAACCAGCGGCAGCGGTAGGACATGGTGGCTTCCAGGATCTCGTGCCCCACGGTCAGCAGCACGTCGCGCGGCGGCATGCAGCCGAACTGGCTGTCAGTGTGGAAATCCGGCGTGGTGGCGGGCAGGGCGAAATCGGTCGGGGTCGGGCGGTCAACCCGGATGCCGCGTTTGGTCAGCACACCGGCGAAGTTATCCAGCAGCTCGTTCGCCCGGTCGATGGTTTCCTGCGGGCGGCGGCCCCACTGGCCGCGCATGTCGCTGTCCTCGGGCACCTTGCCATCCAGCGCCGGCTCGAGCGGCGGGATGTGGCAATTGTCGGCCCGGCCGACGATGACGTGGCGCAGCGGGTCCCACTCGTTCCAGCTGTTGACGATTGTCTTTTCGGTGGTCAGTTCGGTCATGGTCGGTGCCCCGCGCGAAAGGTGTTCGGCGGTGATCTGAGGCATCGGGCCAGCCGGGATCAAGCGAAATCTGGCGCTGGGCGGCAAAAGCCGATACAGCACGGCGCGGATGCGGCATAGGTTTGAACATCGATGGACGAAATACAGCGTACAATCCTGATCACCGGCTGCTCGTCGGGCATCGGTCATCATGTCGCCCATGCCCTGCACGAGCGCGGCTGGCGGGTGTTCGCGACCTGCCGCAAGGAGGCCGACTGCCAGCGTCTGCGCGATGAGGGCCTCGAGAGCTTTCGGTTGGATTACGCGGAGTCCAACAGCATCGGGGTCGCCTTCGTCGAGGTGATGGAGAAGACCGGCGGCCAACTCGACGCCCTGTTCAACAACGGCGCCTATGCCATTCCTGGCGCCGCCGAGGATCTGCCGACCGAAGCGCTGCGCCAGATCTTCGAGGCCAACTTTTTCGGCTGGCATAGCCTGACCCGACGCGTGATCCCGGTGATGCGCCAGCAGGGCTTTGGCCGGATCGTGATGAACTCGTCGGTGCTGGGATTGTCGGCGGTGCGAATGCGGGCGGCCTATGTCGCGACCAAATTCGCGCTGGAGGGCTACACCGATACGCTGCGTCTCGAGCTGCATGGCACCCACATCAAGGTCATTCTGCTGGAGCCGGGGCCGATCCGCACCAATATCCGGGTAAACGCCCAGCCCCACTACAAGCGCTGGATCGACACCGAGAACTCGGCTTGGAACAAGTTCTACCGTGAGGTGGTTGAGCCGCGTCTCTACGCCGTCAACCCACCACCGGACGCTTTTGAGCTGAGCTGCGAGGCCACTACCAAGAAGCTGATACACGCGCTCGAGCACCCGCGCCCGCGCGCCCGTTACTATGTGACCACGCCGACCTATATGATTGGTATACTGAAGCGCCTGCTGTCGACGCGGATGCTGGACCGCATCCTGCTGCGCGGCTGATGGAGGGATATGCGATGTCCGGGATGCTGTTCTATCTGGCGGGTGCCGCCTGCCTGGTGACATTTGGGGTGTTGGCCTACGGAATCGGCGGCTTCGGCTCGAAAAGCCGCGAGGGGGTCGAGGGCGCGCGGTTCTCGAACCGGCTGATGCGCTACCGGATCATCGCGCAGGCGGTGGCAATCATCCTGATTCTGCTGACGGTATGGGCGGTACGCGGCGGGAACTGAGGCGATGGAGGCGTTGAGATGGTTGTCCTGAACAAGATCTACACCCGCACCGGCGATAGCGGCGAAACCGGCCTCGGCAACGGCGCGCGGGTGGCCAAGCATTCGCTCAGGGTCTCGGCCTATGGCACGGTTGACGAGACCAATGCCACGGTCGGGCTGGCGCGGTTGCACAGTGCCGGCGAGATCGATGCGCAGCTGGCTCGGATTCAGAACGATCTATTCGATCTGGGTGCCGACTTGTGCCGTCCGGAGATGGAGAAGGATGCCACCGCGGAATACCCGCCGCTGCGGGTCACCCCGGCCCAGGTCGACCGGCTGGAAGCGGAGATCGACGTGATGAACGCCGGCCTCGCGCCGCTGCGGAGCTTCGTGCTGCCGGGTGGATCGCCCCTGGCGGCGCATCTGCATCTGTGCCGCACCGTCAGCCGCCGGGCCGAGCGGTTATGTGTGGAGTTGGTGGCGTCGGAGGAAGTCAACCCGGCGGTGGTGAAATACCTCAACCGTCTCAGCGACTGGTTCTTTGTCGCCTCGCGGGTGGCGAACGCCAACGGTAGGGAAGATGTGCGGTGGGTTCCCGGCGCCAATCGCTGAACGCTGTATTGCTCGCGCTGGCTGTGCTGGCGGGCGCCGGGGTCGCGGCGGCACGTCCGGCGGGCAGCGCTGGCGGCGGTGATGCCGCGCCGATCGATCCGATGCAGCTTGCGGCGGCGCGGCTTTGCACCCTGATCGAGGGCGCCGCTGCAGCGCATGGTATGCCGCGGGAGTTTCTGGCCCGGCTGATCTGGAAGGAAAGCCTGTTCGATGTGAAGGCGGTCAGCCCGAAGGGCGCCCAAGGCATCGCCCAGTTCATGCCCGAGACGGCACGGCGCCGGGGGCTGGCGGATCCGTTCGACCCGGTGCAGGCGATCCCGGCCTCGGCGGCGTATCTGGCCGAATTGCGCAGGCGCTTTGGCAATCTGGGTCTGGCGGCGGCGGCCTATAACAGCGGCGAGGAGCGGGTCGAAAACTGGCTCGGTGGCCGCAGCGGGTTGCCGGGCGAGACCTTGGGCTATGTCCACTCGATCACCTTCCGCCCGGCGGCATGGTTCCGCGAGGCGGGGCGCGAGGTCGAACCGCGTCCGCTGGACAAGGCGCTGCCCTTCGCCGAGGCATGCCAGCAGCTGCCAATAGTGAAAACTCGCTCGGTGTTGTTCGAGGGCGCCGAATGGCAGCCCTGGGGCGTGCAGATCGCCGGCAATATCCGCCAAAGCGCGGCGCTGAGGCAGTTCGCCCGGATGCAGTCGCAGTATGGGCGGATTATCGGCGGTGTTTCGCCGATGGTGGTGCGGGCGCCCTCGGGTCTGGGCCGCAAGCGCATCTGGTCCGTGCGCATCGGCGCCAACAGCCGCCTCGCCGCCGACCGCATCTGCATGCGGCTGCGCATTGCCGGCGGGGCCTGTGTGGTGCGGCGGAATTGAGGGGGGGTGAACGACAACGGTAGGGAGGACGTGCCGTGGGTGCCGGGGACAAGCCACTGACGCCGTTGGAGCAGGCGGTGGAGGAGGCTTACAAGGTTTTCGCTGTTCCTACGCCGATTTCGACCGGCGTCTGCAAGCACTGCTGCATGAACCCGGAGATCGAGCGGGACTTTCTCAAGGTTTCCATTCGCGAGATGCCACCAGACTATGTGGCCGATTGGTATTTCGCGGCGCTCGAAGACATGACGCATGATATTGCCGCCTACCTGTTGCCAAAGATATTCGAACTGATCTCGCAGGGAACGTGGCCCAATGCCGTAGGTGAAGAGATCACCCTGCAATTTCTCGCGGAGGCTGGATACCCGGACGATTGGCTTCCGGATGAACGCCGCGTCGTCGACGCCTTTCTGATTGCTCTGATTGACAAAACACTAGCAGAGGAAACCTTCCACGATGGCGTCGGTCTCGATGTTCTCTTGTGCATGGCAAGCAACGCGAACGTTGAGTTGGGCCCATTTCTCGATCATCTCTACCGAGCCGACGATTTATCCTTGGCGCGCGCAGTGATTTTCGATTTCTACCTGATAGGTGGTCTCAACATGGACGGCAACTTGGTCAACGCCTTCTGGGAGACGGCGAGCGCAAGGCATCGGGCCACGATGCAATCCTGGTATCGTAGCCCGGAACTCACAGCAAAGCTGGAGCGCGCCTTCTTCGCCGAGACCGATCCCATATGGCAGGGCAAGATATCCGACGCAATCGAGATGATGCGCCATCAGTAATCTGGACACATGCCCCGCGACACCCCGCCCGCTTGACCCTGGTCCTCCACCCGCCTAATCGGGGCCGCGCATGGGGATTTTGGCGTTTCCCTGGAATACCCCGTCGTTTTTTTCATAGGCTTTGCCGTCAGAACAGCTATCAGTCTGCTCGGAGAACAAGCCTGCGCGAGGTGTCGCCCCGTTTTGCCGGGGTGATCGCCGCCAACCGAGGAGAGACGCTGAGATGAAGGTGCTGGTGCCGGTCAAGCGGGTCATCGACTATAACGTGAAAGTTCGCGTCAAGGCGGACAACACCGGGGTCGATCTCGCCAATGTGAAAATGTCGATGAACCCGTTCGACGAGATCGCGGTCGAGGCGGCGATCCGGCTGCGCGAAGCGGGCCAGGTCGAGGAAATCATCGCTGTATCGATTGGCGTCAAACAGGCGCAGGAGACTTTGCGCACCGCGCTCGCCATGGGCGCCGACCGGGCGATCCTGATCGAGGCCGCCGAGACCGTGGATACCGACATCGAGCCGCTGGCGGTTGCCAAGCTACTGAAGGCGGTGATCGACGAGGAGCAGCCGGGGCTGGTGATCTGCGGCAAGCAGGCCATCGACAATGACATGAACGCCACCGGCCAGATGCTGGCGGCGCTAACCGGCTGGGCTCAGGGCACCTTCATCTCGAAGCTGGAGATCGCCGATGGCGAGGCGACCGTGACCCGCGAGGTCGATGGCGGCCTGCAGTCAATCAAGGTCAAGATGCCAGCGATCCTGACTGTCGATCTGCGCCTGAACACGCCGCGCTACGCCAGCCTGCCGAACATCATGAAGGCGAAGAAAAAGCAGATGGATATCAAGACGCCGGGCGATTACGGCGTCGATGTCACGCCGCGCCTGACGGTGGTCTCGGTCACCGAGCCGGCGACCCGCAAGGCCGGGGTCCGGGTCGCCTCGGTCGCCGAGCTGGTCGATAAACTGAAGAACGAAGCGGGGGTGATCTGAGATGGCAATTCTTCTGCTAGCCAAGCATGACAACGCCGCGTTGAACGAGGCCACGTCGAAAACCGTCACCGCCGCCAAGCAAATCGGCGGTGATATCCATGTGCTGGTCGCAGGCCAAGGCTGCGCCGCGGTTGCAGCCGAGGCAGCGACGCTCGACGGCGTCGCCAAGGTCATCCATGTCGAGGGCGAGGCCTATGGCCACCGTCTGGCCGAGCCGCTGGCGGCGCTGATGGTGTCGATGGCGGACGGCTATACGCACCTGCTGGCCCCGGCCACCACCTCGGGCAAGAACACCCTGCCCCGGGTGGCCGCATTGCTGGACGCGATGGTGATCTCGGACATCTCCGAGGTGATCGATGCGGATACGTTTGTGCGCCCGATCTATGCCGGTAACGCGATCCAGACGGTCAAGTCGACCGACGCCAAGAAGGTAATCACGGTACGCTACGCCAGCCTGGACGTGACGGCCGAGCAGGCCCCGTGCGTGGTCGAGACCGGTGCGGCGGCCGGCGATCCCGGCCTGTCGTCCTGGATAGCGGATTCCGGTGCCGGTTCGGAACGGCCGGAGCTGACCTCGGCCCGGATCGTGATCTCCGGCGGCCGCGGCATGGCCTCGAAGGAAAACTTCGCCCTGATCGAGGCGGTTGCCGACAAGTTGGGCGCCGCCACCGGCGCCTCGCGTGCGGCGGTCGACAGCGGCTATGCCCCGAACGACTGGCAGGTTGGCCAGACCGGCAAGGTGGTGGCCCCGGATCTGTACATCGCGGTCGGCATCTCGGGCGCCATCCAGCATCTGGCCGGCATGAAGGACTCGAAAGTCATCGTCGCCATCAACAAGGACGAA
Organism: Thermohalobaculum sp.; assembly: GCA_035527255.1. Classification (GTDB taxonomy): domain Bacteria; phylum Pseudomonadota; class Alphaproteobacteria; order Rhodobacterales; family Rhodobacteraceae; genus Thermohalobaculum. The sequence continues at coordinate 6,096 of DATLAW010000225.1, forward strand.
GAGGCCCCGATCTTCCAGGTCGCCGATTACGGGCTGGTGGCGGATCTGTTCGTGGCCCTGCCGGAGCTGGAGAAGGCGCTGGACTGAAGGCTGCGCACGACTGACAAATTTAAACGGCCCGCGCCCCGGCGCGGGCCGTTTTCATTTGGCCTTCTGGCCCTTGGATGTCTCCGGTGCTTTGCTACCTGAAGTCTTGCGACGAATATGCACTGCATTGCCCGGACCCTTGCGTAGCTCAAACCCGCTGGACTTTGTTACCAGCGTGCTCAGGTTGGGGCAGCCATAGGTACGTGGATCAAAATCCGGCGCGATGCCAAGTATCCGGCTGCCGATGCCGCCAAGATGCGACCAACCGTCGTCATCTTCCGATTCCTCGATCGCCTTGGCGATGATATTCACTGCCTTTGCGGGTGATACCTTTGTTGATGGCGGCGGTGGCGCTGTAGCCGTTGTTCCGCTCGCCTGCTCCGCCTCGACTTCGCTAAGATTATCGACATAAATGAACCGGTTGCAGGCGCTGCGGAAGGCCTCCGGCGTCTTGCGCTCGCCAAAGCCATAGACCACCAGCCCGTCCTCGCGCAGGCGCTGGGCCAGCCGAGTGAAATCGCTGTCGGAACTGATCAGGCAAAAGCCGTCCAGCTTGCCCTTGTGCATCAGGTCCATCGCGTCGATCACCAACGCGATATCGGCGGCGTTCTTGCCGGTGGTGTTGTTGCGCTGCTGATGCTGCAATATCGCAAGCGACTGAATCGCCTTGTCCCACCCAGCCAGGCGAGTGCCGGCGAAATCGCCGTAGATGCGCCGTACATTGGCCTCGCCCAGCTTGGCGATCTCCTCGAAGATGGCGTGGGCATAGCGGGCGCTGGTGTTGTCGGCATCGATCAGGACTGCCAGGCTTTGCGATTGTCCATTCGTCGGCATTGTCCGCTCCTTGAATATCTGGCTCTCAATATCAGCTCGGAACCGAACGTATCGTAGTGCACCAAAATTCGCCACGCTTACTCAGTCCGTATGTGCCGCAATAAAATTACCCAGATTTTTCACGCCTTCCGCTTGCATTACGTCACACCTCCGTCATACTCGATTGTTGCAGCGCACCATAAGAGTGCGCGGGGTGGATGAGTATTAGGGGATACCAAGGCATGCAGATCCGAACGGTAGGCGTGGTCGGCGCTGGTCAGATGGGCGCGGGGATCGCTCAGGTTTTCGCGCAGGCGGGCTACGACGTCACGCTGACCGACATCAGCCAGGAGCAGCTTGACAAGGCGATGGCGAAGATCGCCTGGGGCTTTGGCCGAATGATCGAAAAGCAGCAACTAACGGCGGAAAAGCGCGACACGGCGATGGCCCTGATCACGCCGACGCTGAAGCTGACCGATCTGGGGCCGCTGGACCTGATCATCGAGGCCGCCACCGAGAACGAGGCGGTCAAGCACAAGATTTTCGCCGAACTTCGCCCGCATCTGGGCAAGCAGACCATCCTGACCTCGAACACCTCGTCGATCTCGATCACCCGGCTGGCCAGCGCCACCGACCGGCCCGAGCGTTTCATGGGTTTCCACTTCATGAACCCGGTTCCGGTGATGGAACTGGTCGAGCTGATTCGCGGCATCGCGACGGGCGACGAGACTTTCCAGGCGATGAAGGCGGTGGTCGCCGATCTGGGCAAGACCGCGACCAATTCCGAGGACTTCCCCGCCTTTATCGTCAACCGCATCCTGCTGCCGATGATCAACGAGGCGATCTATACGCTGTACGAGGGCGTCGGCTCGGTCGAAGGCATCGACACAGCGATGAAGCTGGGCACCCGCCACCCGATGGGGCCGCTGGCACTGGCGGATTTCATCGGGCTGGATGTGTGTCTTGCGATCATGAACGTGCTGCACGAGGGGCTGGCGGATACCAAATACCGGCCCTGCCCGCTGCTGGTGAAATATGTTGAGGCCGGTTGGCTGGGCCGCAAGACCGATCGCGGATTCTACGACTACCGCAGCGACCCGCCGGTACCCACTCGCTAACCAGGCGCGGGTGTTCGGCCATTCGTGTGGACGATTGCGGGCGCTTCTGTGATGCAGATTCGGTTGAGTCGAATACAGGAAGCATAAGTCCCATGCGCGCGAGTTCGCGGCAGGCATTGATCGGCGTCGTCGCGGGCCTTCTGGCCTTAGCGATGAGTGTTGCGCCCGGCGCGGCTGCGGCGATGAAATGGACCGTTGCGCCGGAGCAGTCGCGTATCTTGTTCGACTATGAGCGCAACAACCAGCTGGCCGAGGGAAGCTTCACCGTTTTCACCGGCAGCGGCGTGTTCGACCGTGACGCGCCGGGCGATGCAACGCTGGAATTCAGGATCAAGAGCGCCAGCATCGATCTGAAAGATACCCTGGCCAGCGCCTTTGCCACTTCGGCCGAGTGGTTCGATTCCGCCAGCCATCCGCTGGTGATCTACCGGCTGACGCAACTGACACCGGAGGGCGGTGACAGCTATCATGCGGTCGGCGAGCTGACGATCCGGGGCCGAACCCGGCCGATCGAGAGCACGATCACGCTCGATATCGGTGCCGACGACGCCCATGCATCGGGAAATCTGCGGCTGGACCGGACCGATTATCTGCTGGGCGTTGGCCCCTCGGCGCTGTTCGTCAAAATCGGAGCGCAGGTCGCGGTGCGGTTCGAGCTGACCGCGCATCCGGCACAGTGATCGGAGCCTAAGATGAGCACCGGCAATACCGCGACAACCTGGGGCTGGCCGGCGCGTTTGCTGCACTGGATCATGGCCGGATTGATCCTGTTCCAGCTAAGCCTTGGCTTTCGCATGGTCGAGCTGGTCAGCGATGTCTACCTGAAATTCAACCTGTACCAGACCCACAAAAGCTGGGGTTTCGTGATCTTCACCCTGGCACTGGTGCGGATCGCCTGGCGAGTGGGTCACAGTCCGCCAGAGATGCCGGGCAGCATGAGCCAGCTGGACAGGGCAGTGGCGCGCGGTGCCCATCTGGCGCTGTATGTGCTGATGGTGCTGCTGCCGATCACCGGCTGGCTGATGGCCTCGGCCTCGGAGCTGCAGGACAGCTATGGGTTGAGGAACATGGTCTTCACCTGGTTCGAGCTGCCCGACCCGTTCCAGCCGGGATCGGCGGCGCTGGAGGGTGTGTTCAAATCAATCCACACTTGGGCCGCCTTCGGGCTGGCGGTGATCCTGCTGGGGCATACCTTCGCGGCGTTACACCACCAGTTCATAGTGCGGGACGGGGTGCTGTGGCGGATGATCCGGGGGCGTTGAGGGTTAGCTAACCGCCAGCACCTCCGCGCCGGTCAACCGCGCCAGTTCCTCCGGCGTCGTCGGGAATACCGCGCAGGGGGTACCGGCGGCGGCCCAGATCTGCGGGAAACCGTGCAGATCGCGGTCCATAACCACCCGCAACTCGGTTGCATGACCCTAGGGCGGCACACCGCCGATGGCATAGCCGGTGGCGGGGCCCGGACGAAATCGGCGTCGGCGCGCGCCAGCGGGTCGCCGAGCTGGCGGCCGAGGCGCGCCTCGTGGACCCGGTTGGTGCCTGAGGTCAGCACCAGAATGCCCTGCCCACTGGCGGCACCGCGGAAGATCAGCGATTTGACGATGGCGCCCTGGTCGCAGCCACAAGCGACGGCGGCATCGGCGGCGGTGCGGGTGGTGGCCGGCATCTCGCGGACCCGAGCCGGGGAGCCAAGCGCCGCCAGCGCGTCCTGCACCCGCTGCGCGGCGCCAGGCAGTGGGCTCACGCGCGGATCACCCCGCCATCCCCACCGGTCATCTCTATGACTCTGCGCAGGATCGCCCTCGCGTCGGGGCTGTTCCAATTGGCGGCGCCGAGCAGGCGCGCGATCTCGCGGCCCTCGCGGTCGAGGATCAGCGTCACCGGCAGGCCGAGCGCGCCGGCCTGACGGGCAACGTTGTTGGTACGGTCGTGCATCACCTTGAGGTTTTCTACCCGGATATCCTTGAAGAACTCCGCCACCTTCTCAACCCCGCCACGGTCGGTCGACAGCGGGATCACCGCGAAGTCCTTGCCCGCCATCGCCCCGGCCAGCTGGTCGATTGCCGGCATCTCGGCTCGGCACGGCGGGCACCATGTTGCCCAGATATTCAACAGAACTACCTTGCCGGAATAGTCGGCCAGGGTGATCGGGTTGCCGTAGAGATCTCGAAAAGTCTCGGCGATACGGTCCCTCGGCTTGGCGTGGACCACCAGCTTCAACATGTCGCCGCTGCGCATTTCCTTGAGCGAAGCGCGATCCGCCGCGCTCAGGTCGGCGGCGTTAACGGCGTTTGCAGTCAGAAAGATTGCGCCGTATAGGATGGCCGCAAGCGCAAGGCTGAAGGGTGAGCGGCTCATCGGGGGTCTCCACCAGGCTGACGGGAACGAGTTCATGGCTGAACATAGCAATTATGGCGCGCCGAAACAGCCCCCGGTGGATAATACCGCGAACACAATGTGGGGAGGGCGATTCGCCGCCGGGCCGGACGCGATCATGGCCGAGATCAATGCCTCGATTGGCTTTGACCGGCGGTTCGCCGCCGAGGACATCGCTGGAAGCCGCGCCCACGCGGCGATGCTGGCGGCCCAGGATATCATTACCGAGGAAGATCAGGCGATCATCGATACCGGTCTGGTGCGGATCGAGGCCGAAATCGAACGCGGCGAATTCAACTTCTCGACGGCGCTGGAAGACATCCACATGAATGTCGAGGCGCGGCTGCGCGAGATCATCGGCGAGCCGGCTGGGCGGCTGCACACCGCGCGCTCGCGCAACGATCAGGTGGCGACCGACTGCAAGCTGTGGGTCCGCAAGACCATCGATCAAACCGACGCCATGCTGGCCGCCCTGATGCGGGCGCTGGTGGCGCAGGCCGATGCCGGGGCGGCGATTGTCATGCCCGGCTTCACCCACCTGCAAACCGCCCAGCCGGTAACCTGGGGCCACCACATGCTGGCCTATGTCGAGATGTTCAACCGCGACCGCGGCCGCTTTGCCGATGCGCGGGCACGGTTGAACGAAAGCCCATTGGGGGCGGCGGCGCTGGCTGGAACCTCGTTTCCGATCGACCGCGACACGACTGCGGCCGCTTTGGGCTTCGACCGGCCTGCGGCAAATTCGCTGGATGCCGTCAGCGACCGGGATTTTGTGCTGGAATACCTTGCGGCGGCGACGATCTGCGCTGGGCACCTCAGCCGCTTTGCCGAGGAGCTGGTGATCTGGTCGTCGGCGCAGTTCCAGTTCGTCAAGCTCAGCGACAAGTTCACCACCGGCTCGTCGATCATGCCGCAGAAGCGCAATCCGGATGCAGCCGAGCTGATCCGGGCCAAGGTCGGGCGCATCACCGGGGCGCTGGTGGCGCTGGTCATCGTGATGAAAGGCCTGCCGATGGCCTTTTCCAAGGACATGCAGGAAGACAAGGAACCTCTGTTCGACGCTGCCGATTCGCTGGCGCTGGCATTGGCGGCGATGGAGGGCATGGCCCGCGACATGGCACCCAACGTCGAGCGGCTGCGCGAAGCGGCTGGCAGCGGTCATTCGACGGCCACCGATCTGGCCGACTGGCTGGTGCGTGTGCTGGGCATGCCGTTTCGCGACGCCCATCACGTCACCGGCCGGATCGTCAGCGTGGCCGAGGCCGCTGGCTGCGATCTGGGCACGCTGCCACTGGACCAGATGCAGGCGATTGAGCCTAGACTTACGGCGGCGGTCTATGATGTGCTGAGCGTCGAAGCGTCGTCGGCCAGCCGCACAAGCTATGGCGGCACGTCGCCGGTGCGGGTCCGCGAGCAGGTCAAGCGCTGGCAGGAGAAACTGGGATGACAATCGCACGTATTGCCATGATGGCGCTTCTGGCCGCTGCACTTGGGCTTTCGGCCTGTGGTATCAAGGGTGAGCCGATCCAGCCCGGATCGAAAGAAGACCAGAAGAAAAAGGAAAGCGGTTACTGAGGCCGCCTCGCACCCATGGACCATTTCAACTACATCGGGGGCCGCCTCCACGCCGAGGAAGTCCCGCTCGAGCGCATCGTCGAGGCGGTGGGTACGCCGTTCTATGTGTATTCGACTGCCACCATGGAGCGCCACTACCGGGTGTTCGACGAAGCGCTGACCGGCACCGATCACCTGATCGCCTATGCGCTGAAGGCAAACTCGAACCAGGCGGTGATCGCGACACTGGCCCGTCTCGGCGCTGGCGCTGACGTGGTTTCCGGTGGTGAGATGGCCAAGGCGCTGGCGGCGGGTGTGCCGCCGGAGCGGATTGTATTCTCCGGCATCGGCAAGACTGCAGACGAGATTCGCTATGGGCTCGATGTCGGCATCCGCCAGTTTAACGTCGAGAGCGAACCGGAGCTGGAGGTGTTGAATACCGTCGCCTGCACGATGGGAAAAGTCGCGCAAGTCACCATCCGGGTGAACCCGGATGTCGATGCCAAAACCCATGCGAAGATCGCCACCGGCAAGGCCGAGAACAAATTTGGCGTGCCGATCCTGCGGGCCCGCGAGGTCTATGCCCGTGCCGCCGCGCTGATCGGCATCGAAATCGTTGGTATCGATGTGCATATCGGCTCGCAGCTGACCGACCTGGCGCCCTATGCAGAAGCCTTCATCAAGGTCGCCGAACTGACTGTTGCACTGCGTGCCGACGGGCATGATATCCGGCGGCTGGATCTGGGCGGCGGCCTGGGGATCCCCTACCAGCGCTCGAACGAGGCGCCGCCGCTGCCGTTCGACTATGGCGCGCTGATCAAGCGGACCGTGGGGCATCTGGGCTGCGAGATCGCGATCGAGCCGGGGCGGCTGATTGTCGGTAATGCCGGGCTGCTGGTCGCCAGCGTGATCTACCGCAAGCACGGCGAGGGCCGCGATTTCCTGATCATCGACGCCGCCATGAACGACCTGATTCGCCCGGCGATGTACGATGCCTGGCACGATATCGTGCCGGTGGTTGAGCCGGGGCCGGACACCCCTGTCGGCCCAATCGACGTAGTCGGCCCGGTTTGCGAGACTGGCGATACCTTCGCCCGGGGCCGTGAACTGTCGCATATGGCGGCGGGCGACCTTCTGGCATTCCGCTCGGCTGGGGCTTACGGCGCGGTGATGTCGTCGGAATACAACACCCGGCCGCTGATTCCGGAGGTTCTGGTCAACGGCGATCAGTTTGCCGTCATCCGCAAGCGCCCCACATATGCAGAAATGCTGGCACGTGATACACTGCCAGGATGGTTGGACCGGCCGCAGGGGCATTGACTGCCTCGGCGGTTGCGCAAATACTGGACGAGGCATGGCGAGTTTCAGCTTTTCGGGACAACGGCGCGCGCTGAGCAAGTCGACCCTTCGGGCGCTTCGGCTGAGTCGCTTGGCGTTGTTAGCTGAGGGTTTGGCGCGGGCGCTGTGGCCAGCATTCTCGATCATCTGCTTCGCATTGGCGGCGGCACTGCTGGGTGGTTTCGCGGCGCTTGACGCCTCGGCCCATCGACTTGTGGGGATGGTGGTCGTTGGGCTGATCGCGGTAGCCGTGATTTGGGGCGCCTGGCGGTTCCGGATGCCGAGCCGGACGGCGGCAGCGCGCCGGCTCGATGCCAGTGATCCGGCGCATCCGATTGCCACTCTGAGCGATAACCTTTCGGCAGGTCGTGCCGACGACATGTCGATGCAGATCTGGGTCGAGCATCAACGCCGGGCCGAACGGGCTGCGGCGCGGCTGCGCGCCACGGCACCCGACCTGCGTCTGGCCCGGTTCGACCGCTGGGCATTGCGGTTGTTCGCCCCGGTGCTGCTGATCGTGGGTTTGATCGGCGCTGGAGACACTTGGTTCGAACGGTTGGAGACCCTGTTCGTACAGGCGCCGCAAGCACCCGGCGCCGCGCAGGCTGCGGCGCGGGTGGCGTTGGTCGAGGGCTGGGCGATCCCACCCGCCTATACCGGGCAAGGCACGGTCTATCTGAACAGATTGGCGCAGGCGGGCATGGAAATCAGCGTGCCGCAGGGATCCGAGCTGATCATCCGGGCCAGCGATCTGAACGGCGCGCCGGGATTGACTGCGCCGGGCTTGGCCGGATTCGATGGCTTCACCAATTTCGGTGGCGCACTGGCCGAGGCGCGCGGTGTTCTGGACAGTTCGGGCCGAGTCGAGATTACCGACGATGAGGTGGTGCTGGCCGGTTGGGACATCGCGGTTGTTCCAGACGCGCCTCCCGAGATTTCACTGACCGATCCGCCCAGCGCCACCTTGGCCGGGGCGCTGGAGGTGACGTTCCTGGCCCGCGACGATTTCGGCATCGACACCGCCTGGGCCGAAATTGTGCCGATGGGCGGCATCGTGCCCGGCCGTGGCCTGGATCTGGACCCGATCAGCTTCGCCCTGCCGATGCCGATCACCGGGCGGGCGCTCGAGGTCGCAGACAGCGCTATCCATGACCTGGGTGATCATCCCTGGGCCGGGGCTTGGGTCGAGCTGACACTGTTCGCCGAAGACGGGGCCGGACAGCGCGCCACCGCCGGACCGGTGATGCTGCGCTTGCCGGGGCGGCGCTTCACCCATCAGCTGGCCAAGGCACTGGTTGAGCAACGCCGCGATCTGGCGTTGGAGTTTGAACAGGGCATTCGGGTTCTGGATGTTCTGCAAGCGACCACCCGGCGGCCAGAGGATATATTCGAAGACAACGCTGGGGCCTATATGGGGGTCCGCACGGCGATCCGGCGGCTGGCGGACGGAGTGGTCGTCGATCAGGTTTCCAAGGTAGCGCCGGAGGTGGTCGAGTTTCTGTGGCTGGCGGCATTGTCGCTGGAAGATGGCGATCTTTCCTCGGCATTGGAGCGACTGCGCTCGGCCGAAGATGCGTTGCGCCGGGCTTTGGAGGCCGGCACCGACGAGGATATCCGTCAGGCAATGGATGAGTTGCGCGCGGCGATGCAGGAGTACATTGAGGAGATGATCCGCCAGGCGCTGGAGCGAGGGCTGGAACCCGGAGATCAGGGGGACCCGGGCGATCAACAGATGATGAGCCAGCAGGACTTGGAGGAAATGCTGGAGGAATTGCAGCGCCGGGCCGAATCCGGCTTGCGTGATCAGGCCCGCGACATGTTATCGGAACTGAGCCGGATGCTCGAGCAACTTCAGGCCGGGCGTCAGCAACAGCAGCAGCATGGCGGCGGCCAACGTTCGCTGGAGGCGCTGCAGGAGATGATCCAGCGCCAGCGCGACCTCGCCGACCGGACCTTCGACGAGTTGCGCAAGCAACGCCGCAACGGCGAGCGCGGCGCTCGTGGCGAACCGAATGGTCGCAACGGCGAGCGCCAACCGGGTAGCGACCCTAACGGTGGTGAGCCTGGCAATGGCTCGAATCCGGGTGAACCGGGCAACCCAGGCGGTCTCGCCGGCGAGCAGGAAGGGTTACGTCGGGCGCTCGAGGAACTGGCACGGCAACTGCCGGGCGGCGGTCCCGGCGGTGCCAATGAGGCGATCAGACAGGCGCTGGAAGATGCCGCGCGCGAAATGGGTGAGGCCCGGGACGACCTGCGCAACCAAGCGCCAGGGGAAGCGGTCGAGGACCAGATGGAAGCGCTCGACCGTCTCAATCAGGGTGCGCAGGAATTGGCCGAGGCATTGAGAAACGGCCAGGGCGACACTGCAAACCGAGGCCGTGGCCGCCGCGACGGCGAGGCCCGCGATCTGGAGCACGATCCCTTCGACCGCCCGGCCGGAGCCTTTGGCGCCATCGATGGCCGTGACACTCATGTTCCCGACCGCTCGGTGCTGGACCGCGCCCGGCAAGTTCTGGAGGAATTGCGCCGCCGCGCCGCGCAACCAAGCCGACCAAGGATCGAGCTGGATTATCTCGACCGGCTGATGGACCAATTCTAGGGAAATTTCCGACGGAAGGTCTTCATTTGGCGATCCGGAAACAGCGCGAACCGGTGACAGTTCCCGGCGCATTGTCATCACTCAATACGATTGAACAATCCCATACAAAGAATGCAAACCATGCCGGTCCGGCGGCTTTGGCGCGTCGTCAGTGGGCGCCGGTTCGTTCGATTCTCTATTCCTCTTTCTTGCCGGTGAGCTTGCCGATGCGCTCGGTCAACCATGCCCGCCACTCGATGGTGAACTCGTTCATCTCGACCCGATAGCGGTCGATCGTCACAACATACTCGTTGAGCGCCGGCGCCATCTTTGGCATCGCTTCGACAATCTGCGGGCGCAGAACATAGAGCCCGACCATTGTCGCCGTTACCACCGAGACAAGCGTGAACCCAGTTATGAACGCACCAGATTTGTTGCGCCGCTCTTTCGCGCGCTGGAGCTTTTTGGCTCGTTTCTCGTGCATGCGGCGCAATTTGGCGGCGTCGTAGCCGCTTTGTTCCGGCTGGCCCTTGACTGCTTTTGCCGTTTTGGAAAGGTCGTCGATCCGGGACTTCAACTGATCGCGTCCCTCGTCCTCATCCCCGGCACGTCTGCGCGCCGGCGCTGACGAGGTGGCCGGGGCCGGGCGTTCCTCCTCCACCATCTCGGGGGCAGCGTCAGCGCCCTCCTTGAGATCTGACAGCATTTGGCGAATCGCCGCCATCTGTTCGTCACGGTCGCCGGTTGCCGGTGGTGGCATTGTGCTGGGCGCCGTGGTGTCGATGCCGAAATCCGCACTCTCGGGCGTGGATTCGATTGCCGCGGCTGCGATTTCTGCTACGAATTCTTCGGGCCGCGCTACAGGCTCGCCACCTACGGGTTCTTCGTACTCCGCCACGGGTTCGTCTGTTACAGGTTCGTCGACTACGCGCTCGTCAACAACGGGACCGTCTGATACGGGTTCTTCATGTTCCGCTGCGGGTACATCTGTGACGGATACGTCTATGGGCGGCGCTTCTGATGAAGCCTCGCCTTCAGGATAAGCCCGCCATTTATGCGAGCAACTGGAGCAGCTAACCTTCCGGCCCTCTGGCCCGATCGAGCCCTCGGGGAGCTGATATCGCGCTTGACAGGACGGGCAGACAATCTCGATCATGTTTTCCCTCCAAACCCTTGGAGCCATACTCTATGTTCCTGTATAAACTGCTATTGGCAATACTCCAAGCGATCAGAAGCCCGGCACTGTTGCCAAATCGCGGCATATATGTTGGTTCGGGCGCAAAACGACAACGGTTAGGGCAGTGATTTCACTCGAACAGGTCAGCTACGGCTATGAAGATCGTCTGACGCTGAGTGACCTGACGGTCCGTATAGCGCCGGGATCTTTCCATTTCTTGACCGGGCCGTCTGGCGCGGGCAAGACGACATTGCTGAAACTGCTGTATCTGGAGCGGCGGCCAGTTTCTGGTCGGCTGTTGATGTTCGGTGACGATCCGGCCGGACTGGACGCCGCGCGGCTGACCCGGATGCGTCGGCGCATTGGCGTCGTGTTCCAGGACTTTCGCCTGCTCGATCATTTAAGCTTGCGCGAGAACGTCGCTCTGCCATTGCGGGTGGCGGGAAGGGATGTCGCCGCTCATGCCAGTGATATCGATGAGTTGATCAAATGGGTCGGGTTGAGCAAACGCGGCAGCGCCCATCCGCCCGAGCTGTCAGCTGGCGAGAAGCAACGCGCCGCCATCGCGCGCGCGGTTATCAATGGGCCGGACCTGGTGTTGGCGGATGAGCCGACCGGCAACGTCGACCCGGAGATGGGTGCGCGCATCCTGCGTCTGCTGGTCGAGCTGAACAGTCTGGGCACGACCATCGTCGTCGCAACCCATGATCTTGGGTTGATTCGCTCGGCCAAAACGCTGGTGACCGCGCGGACGCTGCGCCTGATCGATGGGCGTCTGGCGCAGGGGGTGGCGTTGTGAATGGACCGCGAAAATCTCGCCTGCCGCGAAGTTGGTCCATCATCGGTTGGGGGAACGATTCACCGATCGTGCCGAGTTCTGGCTGGGCCGCTGCACTGACCGCACTGACAGCCCTTGCGATGAGTTTTCTTGCCGTGCTGACGCTGTCGGCCGGGATTGCCGCCGATCGGCTGGCCGAAAACTGGCGCTCGGAACTGACCGGGGTTGCGACGGTGCGCATCTCGGTGCCGCATGACGAGATGGAGGCTCGCGTGACGGCGGCGCTGACAGTTTTGGCTACGGCGCCGGGGATATCGGAGGTGCGTTTGCTGTCGGATGCCGAACATTTGAGGCTGCTGGAGCCCTGGCTCGGCGCGGGAGACTGGCTCGACGACCTGCCGGTGCCGCGGCTGATTGAGGTCCGTATCGAAGGGCAGGAACCTGATCGCGCCGTCCTGCAGGCACGGCTTGACGCAACAGCGCCGGGCGCGGTTTATGACAATCACGCGCTTTTGCGCCAGCCACTGACCCGGGCGGCGGCGGCGCTAAGGCGGTTGGCCTGGTTCGCGTCGGCGCTGATCGCGCTCGCCGCCGCCGGGATGGTCGCGCTGGCGGCGCGCTCGACGCTGGCCGGGAATGCCGAGGTGGTTCAGGTGATCCGGTTGGTCGGCGGCGAGGACAAATTCATCGAAAACGCCTTCGTCCGCCGCCTGACGGCGCGCGCAGCGCTCGGCGGCCTGGCCGGGTCCGCACTCGGCATCGCCTCCGTCGCGTTCCTGCCGGAACTCGCGCCCGGAACGGCGTTGGCCCCGGCATTGGCGCCAAGCCCGGCGGGACTGGCAATATTGCTGTTCGCGGTTCCGGCGGTGGCGGCACTGATCGCCTGGGCGACGGCAAGCCATTCAATCCGGCTCATGCTGCGGCAGATGTAATGAGTGCGATCTAGGGTCATTTGGGTTCATTTTGCGCCTTGGAAGTTGCATAAAAACCAGGGAATAGAGCGTCTGAGCCGATGTCATCGGCACGAAAATAGACTGAGAGGGTCTCGATGCAGTGGCTGCGCTCGGCGATGCTGGTGTTTTTGGTCTACCTGCTGATTGCAGTGATGGGCATCCTGGGCGCGCCGGTGGTGCTGTGGTCGCGGGCCTGGACGCGCAGCTGGGCCAAGCTCTATGCGCGCGGCGTCTTTGCATTGTCATGGTGCTTGTGTGGGTTGCGGGTCGAGACGCGTGGGCCGGTGCCCTCGGGGGCAGTGGTGGTCGCATCGAAACACCAATCGCTGCTTGACGTCCTGATGCTGCAAGCAGTGCTGCCGGAGGCGCATTTCGTGATGAAACGCGAGCTGCTTTGGGCGCCGGTATTCGGGCTTTACGCGCTGCGATCGGGCAGTATCTGGATTGCGCGCGAGAAACGTGGCGAGGGCAAGACCATGCTGCGCCGGCTGCAGGGCAAGCATCGCGGCGGCGGCCAGATCGTGATCTACCCGCAGGGAACCCGGGTGCCCCCGGGCGTGGTCATGCCCTATCGGCGTGGCGCCGCGATGGCCTATGAGAGCTTTGGCTTGCCGATGGTGCTGGCAGCAACCAATGTTGGCTGGTTCTGGCCCAAGAAAGGCATTCTCAAGCGCCCTGGCACCGCGGTTCTGGAGTTTCTAGAAACCCTGCCGCCGGGGTTGCCGAGGGCCGAAGTGATGTCGCGGATGGAGGCGATGATCGAAACCGCTTCGGATCGGCTGGGTGAGGAGGCGGCGAAGCAATTAGGGCTGGACCGCGCCGGGTGATGCCGAGATGCCCGAAGCGATACTCACTCTAAACGTAGTTTTCGTCGCGCGTGATCCGGAAGTCCGGTCATTGTTTCAATCGATCTGAGTCACATTATCATCAACAAGACTTGGGCTCATTAACGAGACTTGGGTCGCCGAACATTGAGCCGGATTAATTCTGGCAATAAAAATACCCCGCGATCTACATCGAATGGGCAAATCAATACCTTAGAGCCCGACTCAAAAGTTCAGTTGACGTAGCAATACCTTGCGAGACGCCGGGTCATCAACCGGATGCTTGATATGAAAGCCCAGGCGGTAGAGCTTTCGATTGATGCCTCCCAGTCTTTGGCGAGGCGTCGGCAGC
>DATLAW010000226.1:0-10201 GCA_035527255.1 Thermohalobaculum sp.
CGAGATCTTGGCGTCTTCCTCGGGGAAATATTCTCCGTTCACGTAGACGGTGCGGCTCATTGTTTTATCCCCACAGTTCCGGCGTCGAGGGATGCACCCCGTCCGCGTCGTATTTCAACGGGTGGTCCCGGTCGGCGGCCAACAACAGCGGCCCGTCCAGGTCGACAATCTCGGCCCCTTGGGCGAGCAGCACGGCGGGGGCCATCGCCAGCGACGAGGCCAGCATGCAGCCGACCATGACCCGCATGCCCATCGCCTCGGCCTGGGTTTTCAGCTTGAGGGCCTCGGTCAGGCCGCCGGTCTTGTCGAGCTTGATGTTGATCATGTCGTACTTGCCGGCCATCTGTGCCAGCGAGGCGGTGTCGTGGCAAGCCTCGTCGGCGCAGACCGGCAGGGGGCGGGCCATGTCCTTCAGCGCCGCGTCGTCCCAGGCGGGCAGGGGCTGCTCGACCAGGGCGACGCCGAGGGCCAGCAGTTCGGGGGCGAGGTCAGCGTAGCTGTCGGGGGTCCAGCCCTCGTTGGCATCGACGATGATAGTGGAATTGGGGGCACCGGCGCGGACGGCGCGGATGCGCTCGAGGTCACCGTCGCCGCCAAGTTTGACTTTTAGCAGCGGGCGGGCGGCGTTCTCGGCGGCCTTGGCCTGCATGTTTTCGGGCGTGTCGAGGGACAGGGAATAGGCGGTGATCAGCGGCTTTGGTGCGGCCAGCCCGGCAAGTTGCCAGACCCGTTTGCCGCTGAGTTTGGCGCGCAGGTCCCACAGGGCGCAATCGACCGCGTTGCGGGCGGCGCCGGGGGCCATCAGGGGGTAGAGGTCGATCTTGTCGAGGTCGTTACCGAGTTGGGGCGCGGCCGCCTCGATGTCGGCGACCACGCCCTCGGCGAATTCGTCGTAGCGCGGGTAGGGGCGGCATTCGCCACGCCCGGTGTGGCCGTCGAGATGGGCCTCGGCGGTGACCACCTCGACTTCGGTGATCGAGTCGCGCGAGATGGTCCAGGCTCCGGCGGTGGGGAACCGTTCGATCGACGCTGTCAGGCGCAGGCGGCTCACAGCGCGTCGACCAGCCGGCCGGCACCCTGGCGGAACGGGTCGACGCAGGGCAGGTTGAGGCGGGCCTCGGTTTCGGCCAGAAAGGCCTCGGCGTCGGCCTCGCTGAGGGCGGCGGTGTTGATGGCGCAGCCGATCACCCGGCAGGCCGGATTGACGATCTGAGCCAGTTGCAGGGCCAGCGGGCGGAGATCATCCAGCGACGGCACCGCGAAATGCGGCAAGCCGCGCATGTGGGTGCGGGTCGGCTCGTGGCACAGCACCAGGGCATCGGGCTGGCCGCCATGGATCAGCGCCATGGTGACGCCGGAGTAGGAGGCGTGGAACAGGCTACCCTGGCCCTCGATCAGGTCCCAGTGATCGTCGTGGTTTGGCGGCGTCAGCACCTCGACCGCCCCGGCCATGAAATCGGCGATAACCGCGTCGAGCGGCACGCCGGAGCCAGTGATCAGGATGCCAGTCTGGCCGGTGGCCCGGAAATCGGCGTTCATGCCGCGCTCGTGCATGGTCTTCTCCATCGCCAGCGTGGTGTACATCTTGCCGCAGGAGCAATCGGTGCCGACCGCGAGGATCCGCTTGCCGCTGCGCCGCTTGCCGTCGCCAATGGGGTATCTGACGGTGGGCAGGCGGACGTCGTGCAGGGTCTGGCCGCTGCCGGTCACGGCGGCCACCAGCTCCGGCTCGTCGCGGAGCAGGTTGTGCAGGCCGGCGGCCAGATCCATGCCGGATCGAAGCGCCTCGACCAGTACCGTCTTCCAGGCAGCCGAGATCACGCCGCCACGATTGGCGACGCCGATCACCAGGGTTTTCGCTCCGGCGGCCGCGGCCTCGGCCACGGTCATCTCGGGCAGGCGCATGTCGGCGTTGCAGCCGGGCAGGCGAAGCTGGCCGACGCTGCTGTCCGGGCGCCAGTCGCGGACGCCCTGGGCGACCTTGGCGGCCAGCGCGTCGGGCGCATCGCCGAGAAACAACAGATAGGGCTGCGAGAGCGACATGGTGGTTCCCCCTGATGGAAAGCGCGACTTCCCTGATTCATAAACAACTGGTCATAAGCAACTGGCGCCATCGTTGTGGCGCCAGTTGGGACAATTCAGGGAAACCAGCGGGTCAGTCAAGGGCCGGGAGAGTACTAAGCGCCGTTAGCGGAAGTCATTGTTGCGCTGCGCCCCCTCCCTAACCCTCCCCCGATGGGGAGAGGGGACAGGTCGTGCCAGGATGGCGAGGCTCCGCATCACACGCGACCCAGTCCCCTCCCCCCGCTGGGGGGAGGGTTAGGGAGGGGGGGAGGGTTAGGGAGGGGGCGGCCCCCCGGCGTCAGGCGACGCGCTGCGGGGGCCTGTCGCGGCGCTCGCCTGCCTCGGTCAACTGGTCGAGGCGGCGCAGGGTTTCGGGCAGTTGGATCTCGTCCGGAATGGCGCAAAGGCCAAGCCGTGCGGCCCAGCGGCCGAAGCGTGGGTGCGCGGTCAGGACCGCGAAGGGGATTGCCAGCATCAGCCCGGTGATCATCGGTCCGGCCCAGGCTACCGTCTCGAGCCCCCGGACCAGGCTGATCGAGACCAGAAGGGTCAGCCCGAACAGGGTTTGCGGCCAAAGCCCACGGGCGGCGTCAGCCCAGTTCAGCCGGTAGGCGTCACGGTTCTGACCGCCCCAGATGACCGATTTTCCCATCGCCAGCCCGATCAGGAACAGGGTAACCCGGAACGCCACCACAGGCGCCATCAGGATCGAGAACAGCATCTCGAGTAGCCCGCCGAGGGCGAAGCGCAGGCGCCCGCCATAGCGTGCGGCGCCGCCGGTGGTCAGGGCGATGTCGAGCATGCCCATCACCTTGGGCACCAGGCTGACGGCGAACATGATGAAGAACATGGCGATACCGAAGGCCATGTCGACCTGGCCAAAGTCGCCCTCGATCAGCTTTGCGGTGGCGGTCGCGGTCATCAGCATCCAGGCTGGGGCGCCCAGATACATCATGATCGCCGCGAACACCTGGAAGCGTGAGGTCGGCCGCAGGCCCTTCATGCCCAGCAGGCGCCAGTATTGCATGTTGCCCTGGCACCAGCGCAGGTCACGCTTGGTGAAGTCCATCAGGGTTGGCGGGTTCTCCTCCCAGCTTTCGGTCTCGACCGGGATCACCCGGACCTCAAAGCCGGCGCGGCGCATCAGCACCGCCTCGATCTGGTCGTGGGAGAGGATATGCCCGCCCAGCGGTTGACTGCCGGGCAGGACCGGCAAGCGGCAATGGCGGCGGAACGGTTGGATCCGGATCAGCGCGTTGTGGCCCCAATAGGGTCCGCAGTCACCCTGCCACCAAGCCGAGCCCATGGAATAGCTGCGCATGCCGTGGCGCATGCCGAATTGGAAGATGCGGGCGAAGCCGCTGGATGCCGGGGCGCCGACCACCAGGCTTTGCAGAATACCGAGCCGGGGGTAGGCCTGCATGATCCGCACCATGCGCAGGATCGCCGGGCCGGACATCACGCTATCGCTGTCGAGGGGCAGATAAAGGTCGTAGTCGCGCCCGTGATTGTTCAGAAACTCGCGCACATTGCCAGCCTTATAGCCCTCGTTCGAGGTGCGGCGGCGGTACTGGACGCGGGGGCCGCCAAGATCGGAGCGCATGGCGTGGAACAGGCGCTCTTCCTCGGCGGCGACGCCTGTGTCGGTGGTGTCGGACAGGATGAAGATGTCGAACTGTTGGCCCGACCCGGTGGCATCAAGCCCTTCGCGCATCACCGCCAGGCGCTGATAGGAGCGTAGCGGGTCTTCGTTGCGGACAGTCATCGCCAGGGCGACCCGGCTGGTGATCGGGGCGTCGGTCTCGCCCGCCGCCAGATGCGGTGCTGCCGAGGCGACGCCGTTCTTCTGGCCGTGCAGTAGCCAGACGCCGAGCACCGCGTTCCACAGGCCGATCGAGGTCCAGGGCGCGCCAACCAGGAAGCAGGCGACGATGACGATGTCGGTGGTTGACCAGCCGCCCATGCCGAAGACGTTGGCCAGCCCCCAGGTGAGTGCGGCCAGTGTGGCCAGGTTAACAGCAGTGAACCCGATGCGGCGCGCCATCAGGGCGCGTTTGGTCTGCAATCCGGCCGGGGTGGTGTCGCGATGCTCGCGCCAGCGGACGATGCGCGATAACGGCGCGACCGCCGAGAACTCACGTTCGGGTGTGGATATGGTCATTCCGGCGCGCCCCTTCTGGACGTCAGCGTAAACGTGACTATTGTGCAGTGCGACAAATCCGAAATATCGCGGGGACGCAAGTGACCGAAACAGCGCAGGCCCTGTTCTATACTGCCCCCGGCATTGCCGAGTTGCGCGACGTTGCGCTGGCGCCGCTTGGCCTGGGGCAGGTCGAAGTGCGCACGCTGTTTTCGGGCCTGAGCCGGGGTACCGAGCGGTTGGTCGCGGCGGGTGCCGTTCCGCCGAGCGAGTACACCCGAATGCGGGCGCTGCACCAGGAGGGCGATTTCCCCTTCCCGGTGAAATACGGCTATGCCGCAGTCGGCGTGGTCGAGGCCGGGCCGGATGCACTGGTAGGCCGACATGTCTTCTCCCTTTATCCGCATCAGAACCGGTTTCGGGTCCCGGTCGACGCGGTCGTGCCGTTGCCTGACGATGTGCCCGCCGCCCGCGCCGTACTGGGCGCCAATGCCGAGACGGCGCTGAACGCCATCTGGGACGCCGAGCCAATGCCCGGTGAGCGTGTGCTGGTTTTAGGCGCCGGTTTGCTCGGCTGCCTCGTCGCGGCGTTTCTCTCCCGAATCCATTCGAACGTGGATATAACGGACAAGATACCCGAAACCGGCGGGTACGTTGGTGACTTTCTCGTGAATTTCGTGTCATCCGGGGGGCTTGGCGAGTACGATGTGGTTTTCCACACCTCCGCCTCCGGCGCCGGGTTGCAGGCGGCGATCGACGCGCTGGCCTTCGAGGGCCGGGTGATCGAGCTGAGTTGGTATGGTGACCGGCCGGTGGCGGTGATGCTGGGCGGCGCGTTCCATGCCAAGCGGCTATCGATTCGGGTCAGTCAGGTTGGCCATGTGGCGCCGTCACGGCGGGCCACAACCACCCACCGCGACCGGCTGGGCGAGGCGCTGGGGCTGCTGGCCGATCCGCGGCTGGATAGGCTGATCACCGGTGAAGTTGCCTTCGCCGATCTGGCCGCCGAGATTCCCCGCTTGCTGGCGCCGGACGCGCCGGGTATCGCAACCCGCATCCGCTATCCTTAGGAGACATCCATGTTTGCAATCGAAGTCCGCGACCACATCATGATGGCGCATTCGCTGCCGGGCGAGGTGTTTGGCCCAGCCCAGGGCCTGCACGGGGCGACCTATGTGGTCGATGTGGCGTTTTTCCGCGATACCTTGAGTTCGGACGGTATCGTGGTCGATATCGGCCGGGCGCATGACGCGCTAAAGGCGGCGTTGAAGCCGCTGAACTATGCCAATCTGGATGTGCTGCCGGAGTTTGAAGGCGTGGTGACCACAACCGAGTTTCTGTGCAAGCATATCTTTGACCAGGTCGCCGGGGCGGCGCGGGCTGGTGCGCTTGGGCCCGGATCGGACGGGTTGCAGAAGATCCGGGTGGTGCTGAACGAGAGCCATCTGGCGCGGGCCTGGTATGAGGGCGATTTGTGAACGGATGGGCCTGGTGATTGCGGCGAGCTTCGCGGTTCCTGGCGATCTGGCTGCACCGACCGGGGGCTATGCCTATGCGCGGCGGCTGCTGGCCGGGGCTGGCGGGGCAGGGGTTGGGTTGACCCATCTGGCGCTGCCGGGTGGGTTCCCCGATGCCTCGCCTGACGATTTGGCAGCGGCTGGGCGTTTGCTGGGTGGTCTGGCCGAGGGCCGGCCGATATTGATTGATGGTTTGGCGCTCGGGGTTATGCCGGTTGAGATGTTGCGGGCGATGCCCGGGCCGGTCGTTGCACTTTGCCATCACCCGCTGGCGTTGGAAACCGGCGTGGGCGCGGCGGATGCTTTGCGGCTGCGGGATAGCGAGCGCGCGGCGTTGGGTGCTTGCGCCTGGGTGATTGCCACCAGCGAGACGACGGCGCGGACGCTTGTTGACGAATATGCGGTGGCGGCGGAGCGATTGACGGTTGCCTGTCCGGGGACCGATCCAGCGGTGCGTGCAACGGGTTCCGGCGGGCCTGGGGTTGCCATCCTGTCGATTGGATCGCTGACGCCGCGCAAGGGCCATGATGTGTTGATCGCGGCGCTGGCCGGGTTGGCGCATCTTGACTGGCATCTGACGATTGCCGGACCGGTGGACCGTGATGCTGCCCACGCCGGGGCACTGGTCCGCCAGATCGCCGAGGCGGGGTTGGAGAGCAGGGTGGTGCTGGCCGGGGCGCTGGAAACCGGGACGCTCAATCGGGCTTATGGCGGGGCAGATCTGTTCGTGCTGGCCTCACGCTATGAGGGCTTCGGGATGGCCTATACCGAGGCGATGGCGCACGGGTTGGCGGTGGTCGGCTGCGCCGCCGGTGCGGTGCCCGAGGCGACCCGTGGTGCGGCGCATCTGGTAGTGCCGTGTGACGTGGCGGCGTTGCGCGGGGCGTTGGGCCGGTTCGTTACTGATCGTTCAGTGCGGGTCCGGTTGGCTGATGATTGCTGGCAGGCGGCGCAGAGCTTTGCCCGCTGGAGCGATACCAGCGCTGCGGTCGCGGGCGTATTGCGCGGGGTTACGCGGTGAGCGGGTTTGATGCCGATTGGCTGGCATTGCGTGCCGGTGCCGATGCGCGGGCCCGCGACAAGGGTTTGGCCGCGCGGATGCGTGCATATTTTGCGGATCGGGATCAGGTGCGGGTGCTGGATCTTGGGGCCGGGACCGGCGCCAATCTGCGGGCGACCGCGCCGCTGATTGGGGTGCCGCAGCACTGGGTGCTGGCCGACAATGATATGGCGCTGCTGGCGCGGGTCGAGCCGGTGGCCAACGCGGCCGTGACGCGGTGCGCGGTCGATCTGGCGGGCGACCTATCTGTCTTGTTCGATCCGGTGCCGGATCTGGTTACCGCATCGGCCTTTTTCGATCTTTGCAGCAAGGAATGGATCCGTCGGTTGGTGGAGTTGGCGGCCAGCAGTGGGGCGGCGCTCTACGCGGTGCTAACCTATGACGGGCGCGAGGATTGGGCGCCGCCGCATCCGCTGGATAGGGAGGTTCTGGCCGCATTCCATGCCGACCAGCGGCGCGACAAGGGGTTGGGGTTGGCGTTGGGGCCGGACGCACATGCGGCACTTGCTGCTTGTCTGCGCGGCCATGGTTACACCGTTTTCGAGGGGCAGAGCGATTGGGAGCTAACGCTGCCGGGCGATGCCGGGCTGATCGCTGCATTGGCCAATGGCAGCGCCGCGACTGTTGGCGCGACGATCGGGCTGGCCGGAGCGGAGCGTTGGCGCGCGGCGCGCTGTGCGGCCGCGAGCGTTACCATCGGTCATCAGGATTTGCTGGCTCTGCCGCCACGATAGGGATTAGGGGGTAGGGATCGGAGCGGGCCGGGGTGGCCCGCTACGTCTGGTCAGTAATGCGATCAACTCAGTGTGACGCGGTCCATATCAACCAGGCCGGGGATTCGGCTTTCGTTCGGGAAGGTGACTTCCTTGCGCGTCACCAGCGTATCCACCGGATGGTAGAGGAAGGCTTGCGTTACCTTGTCCGAGGTGATGCGGTTGGCCTGTTGGACCAGTGCCTTGCGAGCATCGGGGTCAGTAGTTAGCGATTGCTCGGCGACCAGCCGGTCGACCTCCGGGTCGGAGAACCAGCCGAATGGCATTGCCGCCTTGTCGCGGTTCCGGCCGTTGAACTTCGATTCCGTCTGGACCCAGTCGACGACGCCGTCGTCCGGGTCGAAGTCGCCACCCGAGCCGAGCCGGGTCAGGTCGAAGTCCATCGCCTGGAACTGTTCGAGCAGAACCGGGAAGTCCTTGGCGTCGAGCTCGATGTCGATGCCGAGATTGACCTTCAGGATGTTCTTGATCACCTGGCAGTCGCGCCGGGTCGATGGCGTGCAGAGGATTTTCAGTGTCGGGAACCCTTCGCCGCCCGGGAACCCTGCATCGGCCAACAACCGCTGCGCCTCCGCCAAATCGAAGCGCTGTTCCGAGGTCTCGCCGAGGTTACCGTCATAAAAGAACCCCATCGCCGGATTGATCGTGCCATAGGCTGGTGTGCCGCGCCCGAACTGCGCTTGCTTGATGTAGAGATTGCGGTCGATCGCCTTGGCGATTGCCATGCGGACCATGAAGCCCTTTTGTTTTTTCAACTCGTCCAGCGGTATCGAGAAATCCGCCACTTTCATCGGGTCGCGCCACGGATTGAGGAAGATGCCCTGGAATCCCGGCCCTGCAACGATCGACACATTCAGGTCTGGGTTCGCCTCAAATCGGTCGGTCAGCTCCGGCGCGATCGGGTTGCCGCCGATCAGGTGAATATCGCCAGCCTCGATCGCGGCTGCCAGCGGCTCCGGGTCGATGATCGGAGTGATGATGATCTTGTCGAGCTTCGGCCGGTCCGGGTCGTAGTAGTTGTCGAACCGCTCGAGCGTCATTGATTGGCCGAGTTGGTGGTCGGTGACCCTGAATGGGCCGGTGCCGACCGCCTTGAGGCCGTAATCAGACTCGCCCATCGCGGCGAGTGCGCCGCGTGAGACGATGGTCATGGCGCGGCCCGAGGATCGCTCGAGCGTCTTGACCAGCAGCGACGCCTGCGGTGCCTTGAGCACGACCTTGATCTTGTGGTCGCCCAACCTTTCGATGTCGGCGATGTTATCGACGACGCGGGAATGGATCGATTTGTCCGGATCGCGGGAACGCTGGTAGGTGAAAATCACATCGTCGGCGGTAAAGGCGTCGCCGTTGTGGAAGGTGACACCCTCGCGCAGGTTGAAGATGTACTCGGTGCCGGGGCCGTTTACCTCCCAGTCCAGCGCCAGATCGCCCTCGGCGATCAGTTGCGGGTTGATATGGGTCAGGCCGCTGAGCACGTTCGACGAGATCTGGAACAGCAGAACCTGGTTGATCTGCGCCGGGTCGATGGTGCGAAACTCGCCGACCCCGGACCAACCTGCATGCAACGTTCCACCGGTTGCAGCACTGGCCGGGGTGGCCCCGAAGTTGGGCATCAGATGCGCCGCAGTCAGGGCGCCAGACGCCGCTAGCAGCCGCAGTACCGTGCGGCGCCCGAGCACCGGGCCGGAAATTTCACGGGGCGACAGACCCGCCATGGGATCGCGCGGGTCGAAGTCATAAGCTTTCTCCGCACTGTTGCGGATGAAGCGCAGCAAGTCTGATTGTTCAGGATGCTTGGCGTCAGACATAGCAATTCCCTCCGTTACGGTTCCGCCCGAGTAGCGGTTATGGTTTTTGTGAGGGTCTTACCATGGACAGCATTTTCACGCCGTCAACTTGAATCGTCGGTAGCGTCTCAATTTGAATTTCTGCTTTGCGGAACATTTCTGCCATTGGCCACACAAGCACAGCGGAGGGCCGCGCCCTTGATTCCGGGCCGGGTGCGTGGATGTGCAGGTCCGCTCCCGGCTCGGTGCAGAAATTCAAACTGAGACACTGCGGCGTTGTACGGCGCAAATCAGCGTGCGAGGCCAGTTCGGTCGTTCAGAACAGGCTCATCCGGGACATCACAGTGTCGCGCTTGACGTAGCGGTGCATCAGCGCGGCGCCGACATGGATGGTGATCAGCGTCAGGATCAGCCAGCCGACCGAGCCGTGCAGGCCGTAGAGGGTTTTCGAGAGCGCTGGGTCCTTGGCAATCAGGCCCGGTAATTTGGTCGAGAAGAACTCGACCGGAAAACCACCGGCGGCGGTTGCCAGCCAGCCGAGTACCGGCTGCACCAGGAGCGCCACATAGAGCAAACCGTGCACCGCCGCGCTGGCAGATTTGTTGAAGCGCGGCAGCGGCGGGTCGTAATCGGGACGTCCATGCATCAGCTTCAGCACTAGGCGCACCGTCATCAGCCCCAGTAACACCACGCCGAAGGTCTTGTGGTATTTGTAGAGCAGATTGGTTGTGTCCATCCCGAAGGTCGCCTTGACGCCGTCGAAGCCGAGGGTGCCGAGGGTCACGCCGACAATCAGGACACAGATCGCGATGGCCGCGATCGCCCAGTGGACCAGTCGTTGCGCCAGGGTGTAGCGGGGA
>DATLAW010000227.1:0-7575 GCA_035527255.1 Thermohalobaculum sp.
ACTTGCGCAGGATCGGCGCCAGAACATTCGATCAGCTCATGAACGCCATCGGTGACATTTGTAATCTGTTCACTGCTCAAGAGTGCTGGAATTACCTGAAGGCGGCCGGTTATGCTCCAACGTAATCTCGAAGTGCTTTAGCGGGGGCGGTAGACGCGGCGGGGGCGGTCGGGGCGCTTTGGGGTGTCCGATGGCGGGCGCTCGGCCTCGGTCAGGATCGGCAGCAGGATCTGCCACTGGGTCGCGGGGCCGTCGAGCGACGACTCGGCCAGCGCGGTGCGGATGACGTTGTCGAAGCCGGCGCGGAATGCGGCGTCGATGCGGAGCAACCGTTGCTGGCTGAGGCTCTCCGGGTTGGTGAGCAGGCCGTCAAGCTCCTCGACCAGATGGGCGAGGCTGCGCAGGCGCGAGCGCTTGAATTTGTTGGCGGCCGGATAGAGCTTGGCCACCGCCTCCTCGATGGTGCCGAAGACCTCCTGCCGGTGGGCCAGCCAGACGATGCGGCCACGCTCCCACGGGCTGATGGCGGCACGGATCTCGTTCTCCTCGACCACGGCGGCCAGCGCCTCGGCCATGGTGCCACGGGTGCGCAAAAAGGCCGGGTTGGTGGCGTAGCGCGGCTGGCCGGTCTGCTCAAACTGCGCCTGGTAGGCGTAGAGGCGGCGAAAGCCGGAGAGCAGGCCGTAGCGCTGCGGCGGGCCGGATGCCTGGACCTTAGGTTCGGTCAGTGGAAAAATCTCGATCGGCATACGCAGACCGCTGGCGGCGATCGAGGCCCTGAGCTCGTTGAGCGCGTCCTGGTCGAGGCCGGAACGGTCGCGGGTCAGCGCCCCGCCGTCGATCTCGGCAAGCGGGATGTGGTGGACTGTTTCAGACCTTGGGTCAGGAGTGGCTTGGGGCATGGCGGCGATACCTCGGGCGGGCCGCGCGGAGGTGCGCGGGGGTTGGCCGAGGATCGGTGGGATTTCGCCGGTGTTGCGCCGAGCGGGGGAGGAGCGTGCGGTGGGGGGCAATCTTCGCGCCGGAAGACTGGCGCCGACTGGCCCCCTTCCAGGGGCTACTTGCCCTTCATCGGCCGGTAATCGCTTTCACCCGGTCTGCTGTCGTCAAGGCCGAGCACCCGGCTGATGAGACGCAAAAAGCTGAACTCGGGCCAGCGATACCTGATCGTGCCGAACACGACGTAGAAGGCGAAAAGCACCACCGCGAGGAGAGATAGTTCGGCCGAGGACGAGTATCCGGTGCCGAGGAACCCGCCGTCGAGGCGCGAGAACGCTTCGAAGGCGCCGCTGGTGCTGGCGGCTTCGGCCACATCAGAGGTAACTTCAGACATAATAAAACTCCCTGAGAAAACTAACACCGATCGCCAATATTCTATGCATGAAGAATGTCACGCGTTGGGCAACTTAACGTTGAAAATATGGCCGGGTCGGATTCCCTTGGGGTTACGCCACCCCGGCGATCTCGGCCAAAATCGCCTCGGCGGCGGCGCGGGGATCGGGGGCGGCCCAGATCGGGCGGCCGATGACCAGGTGATCGGCGCCCGCCGCCAGTGCCGCCGCCGGGGTGGCGACGCGCTTCTGGTCGCCCAGCGCCGCACCGGCCGGGCGCACGCCGGGGGTGACGATCAGGCGGCCGGCGGCTTCGGGCAGGGCGCGGATGCGGGCGGCCTCCTGCGGTGAGGCGATCAGGCCGTCGGCTCCGGCCAGCAAGGCACGCCGGGCGCGCTCGACGGTCAGGTCCTCGATGGCGCCGGGCTGGATCAGCATGTCGTCAAGATCGGACCGGTCGAGCGAGGTCAGGATGGTGACGGCGAGGATTTTGGTCGGGGCATCGCCGCGCCCGGCGATGGCCGCGCGCACCACCTGCGGGTCGCCATGCACGGTAAGGAAATCGAGCCCGAACTGGGCCAGGCCAGCGACGGCTTTCTCGACCGTGGCGCCGATATCGAACAGTTTCATGTCGAGGAAGACCCGTTTGCCGCGGTCCTTTAGCTCAGCCGCCAGCCCCAGCCCGCCGCCGGTCAGCATGCCGAGGCCGATCTTGTAGAAGCCGACGCTGTCGCCCAGCTGGTCGACAAGCTGGGTGGCGGCAATCGCGTTGGGCTGGTCGAGGGCAACAATCAGGCGGGTGTCGGGCAGGCGGGTGTCGGGCATGGTCTGGCCTCCGCTGGTTGTTTGCGGCCCCGATATGCGCGCGTGGTTGACAAGGGTCAATGACGGGGTTGCATCACCGTGATTAAATTCCCACATCGGCTGCAGGGCATGCCGGTTCGGGTGTCCTTAACGATTAGAGGCGATAGCCCGAGGCGGGCTGCGATGCGGACGCCGGGCAGACGTGCTTGAGGAGAGAGCAAAATGGACTTCGAGAAGTTCACCGACCGCGCGCGCGGTTTCCTGCAGGCGGCACAGACCATTGCGCTGCGCGAGGGGCATCAGCGGCTGACCCCCGAACATCTGCTGAAGGCGCTGCTGGATGACGAGCAGGGGCTGGCGGCCAACCTGATCAACGCGGCCGGCGGCGATGCCAAGGCGGCCAAGCAGGGGGTGGATGCCTCGATTGCCAAGATACCGAAGGTCTCCGGCGGTAACGAGCAGATATACATGGATGCGAGCCTGGCCCGGATTTTGGACGAGGCTGAGAAGATCGCCACCAAGGCGGGCGACAGCTTTGTCAGCGCCGAGCGGGTGCTGACCGCCATCGCGCTGGCCAAGGGCACCGAGGCGGCCAAGGTGCTGGACAGCGCCGGGGTCAAGGCGCAGCCGCTGAACCAGGCGATCAACGACCTGCGCAAGGGCCGCACCGCCGACAGCGCCGGCGCCGAGAACAGCTATGATGCGCTGAAGAAATACGCCCGCGACCTGACCGAGGCGGCGCGCGAGGGCAAGCTCGACCCGGTGATCGGGCGCGACGAGGAAATTCGCCGCTGTATTCAGGTGCTGAGCCGCCGGACCAAGAATAACCCGGTGCTGATCGGCGAACCCGGTGTCGGCAAGACCGCCATCGCCGAGGGGCTGGCGCTTCGCATCGTCAACGGCGATGTGCCGGAAAGCCTGGCCGACAAGCAGCTGATGTCGCTGGACATGGGTGCGCTGATCGCCGGGGCCAAGTATCGCGGCGACTTCGAGGAGCGGCTGAAAGCGGTGCTGTCGGAGGTGACCGGCGCCGCTGGGCAGATCATCCTGTTCATCGACGAGATGCACACGCTGGTAGGTGCGGGCAAGGCCGAGGGCTCGATGGATGCCTCGAACCTGCTGAAGCCGGCACTGGCGCGGGGCGAGTTGCATTGCGTTGGCGCCACCACGCTGGATGAATACCGCAAGCATGTCGAGAAGGACGCGGCGTTGGCCCGGCGGTTCCAGCCGATCTTCATTGCCGAGCCGACCGTCGAGGACACGGTCTCGATCCTGCGTGGCATCAAGGAGAAGTACGAGGTCCACCACGGGGTGCGCATCACCGACCGCGCGCTGGTGGCGGCGGCGACCCTGGGGCATCGCTATATCACCGACCGGTTCCTGCCGGACAAAGCCATCGACCTGATGGACGAGGCGGCCTCGCGCCTGCGCATGGAGGTTGACAGCAAGCCGGAGGAGCTGGACGCGCTCGACCGCGATATCATGCAAAAGCAGATCGAATCCGAGGCGCTGAAGAAGGAGACCGACGCGGCCTCGAAGGAGCGGTTGGCTAAGCTCGACCGGGAGCTGTCGGATCTGGTGCAGCGATCGGCCGAACTGACCGCCCGCTGGCAGGCCGAGAAGGACAAGCTGGGGGCTGCCCGCGACATCAAGGAGGCGCTGGACGAGGCGCGCAACCGGCTGGAGATCGCCAAGCGGCAAGGCGACCTGACCAAGGCGGGCGAGCTGGCCTATGGCACTATCCCCGATCTGGAACAGCGCCTGAAGGCGGCCGAGGAAGCCGAGAGCGACGTCATGGTCGAGGAGGCGGTGACGCCCGAGCATATCGCCGGGGTGATCAGCCGCTGGACTGGTATTCCGGTCGACAAGATGCTGGAGGGCGAGCGCGAAAAGCTGATGCAGATGGAAGACGCCATCGGCAGGCGGGTGATCGGCCAGGAGCAGGCGGTCAGCGCGGTCGCCAGCGCCGTGCGCCGCTCAAGGGCTGGGCTGAGCGACCCGAACCGGCCGATGGGCTCGTTCCTGTTCCTCGGTCCGACCGGCGTCGGCAAGACCGAGCTGACCAAGGCGCTGGCCGAGTTTCTGTTCGACGACGATCAGGCGATGGTCCGGATCGACATGTCGGAGTTCATGGAGAAGCACTCGGTCAGCCGGCTGATCGGAGCGCCTCCGGGCTATGTCGGCTATGACGAGGGCGGTGTGCTGACCGAAGCGGTGCGGCGCCGGCCCTATCAGGTGGTGCTGTTCGACGAGGTCGAGAAGGCGCATCCGGATGTGTTCAACGTGCTGTTGCAGGTGCTCGACGAGGGCCGGCTGACCGACAGCCAGGGCCGGACGGTCGATTTCCGCAATACCCTGATCATCCTGACCTCGAACCTTGGATCGGAGTACCTGTCGCACCTGCCCGAGGGCTCGCATGCCTCGGACGCCGAGCCGCAGGTGATGGACGCGGTGCGGGCCCATTTCCGCCCCGAGTTCCTGAACCGGCTGGACGAGATCATCCTGTTCGACCGCCTGAGCCGCGAGCATATGGCGGGCATCGTCAAGATCCAGCTTAGGCAGCTGGCCAAACGGCTGGAGCCGCGCAAGATCATCCTCGATCTCGATGGCGGGGCGATGGCCTGGCTGGCCGACAAGGGCTATGACCCGGTCTACGGCGCCCGGCCGCTGAAGCGGGTGTTCCAGAAGGCGCTGCAAGACCCGCTGGCCGAGCTGCTGCTGGGCGGCAAACTGCGCGATGGCGAGACGTTGGCGGTTGGGGCAGGTGACGATGGGCTGATCCTGGGCGACCGGGCGCGGGGGGCGACCAAGAGCGTTGAGGCGACGGTGCATTGATGGGGGGACGGGGGCCGCGCCGCCACAGCGGGGCGCGGCCCCTTTCGTTGCCCTTCACCCCACGGGGCGGCGGCTTGCGGACCAAATGCGGACCTTCCTGCTGTGAATGCGAACCGTCGGCTCTGTGCCATACTCGGACAGACCAGCCATCCTTGGCTCAAGCCGATACGGTCTCGGCTTTGGACTTCAGCCAATCCAAGAATGATTTGACCTCGGGTCGCCGCTGTTCCCTAGGCGTTTGAATGTAATAGACACCAAAGAGAGGCTCCGAAAAGAGCTCAACGACTTTTCTGGCTTCCAGATCGTCTCTGAAGAATGCGCGAGCTGTATAGGTGATCCCGTCACCCCGTCGAACGGCATCCATGATCAGGTTCCCCGGCATGTGGTTCACGGTTAAAGGCCGGTCGGGGATCACACCGTGATAGGTGAACCATTCCGCGGCTTCGTTTGTGCCGAGTTCCTGGAGCCAAGGGAGATCGACCAGCGATTCCGGATCGCGCAAGTCTCGGCTGCCGACGAGCGACGGCGTCCCAATGACGATCATGTCCGAAATCAAGACTGGCTCCACATCTTGATGTGGACGGCGTCGGTCCCGATAGCGGATTGCCACGTCGATACCGCCGGGCTTCAACTCCATCAATTCCGACGTCGGGTTGAGCAGCAACGTGATCTCTGGGTTTGCCTGTTGAAACTCTGCGATCCTCGGCATCAGCCATTCCACGGCAAACGCCGGAGACATTGTGATCTGCACGGGACGGCTCGCCGCGTCTTTGGATAGGCGTTCAATGGCTCGGCCAATGGTCGCAAAGCCGATGTCCAACTCCCGGGCAAGAAGCGCCCCCTGACTTGTCAACCCAATGCCTCGCCCCGCTCGCATGACGAGAGCGATGCCAAGGCGCTTTTCGAGTGCCTTTACTTGCTGGCTGACAGCGGCGTGCGTTACGTTAAGTCGATCCGCCGCCAAGGTATAACTGCCGGTCTCGGCGACCGCGGAAAACGCACGGAGGCTGTTTAGGGGTGGGAGGTTCAGCCAATCCATACGAAAGTTTTTCTATTGTTTCCTCATTTTTTCTGAGTCGCATATCAAGGCGAAAAGAGCAATGGTGACAGTGAGAAATTTCGGATTGGGGCGTCGATCCCATTCGTTGGGTGCCACGGAAACTAGGATGTTGTTGAAAGGGTCCGTCGATGAGCGAGACCAAGACGAAACACGAAGGAGGGTGCTACTGCGGCGCAGTCCGCTATGAAATCCTCGGCTCGCCTGCTTGGTCCGGGCACTGCCACTGTCGCTCCTGCCAATTGGCGCTCGGCGGCGCCTTCGTCACCTGGGCTAAGGTCGCTGCTGAGGACTTTGCAGTGACGAAGGGCGGGATCAAGATCTGCGAGAAGTTCCCCGGAATCGAACGGGGCTTTTGCAGTGGCTGCGGCACAACCCTGACCTACGCCGCCAAGCATGAGGTCGACGGCCAGGACTGGCGGGCAGATGCGTGGTTTTCTGCGGCAACACTCGACGATCCCTCCATCGCCGCACCTAAGACGCATGTCTACGTCTCTCACCAACAGCCCTGGATCAAACTCGCGGACGATCTGCCGACATTTTCGAAATTCTAGATGCCGCCGGGTCCAAAGCCAACAAGGAGAGCAAAATGACCACTGCATATTCATACGCCTGCAAGGATTGCGAGGGCATGGAATCCTGCCCGGGCAAAGTCGTAGCCGCGACAGAGGATGAAGTTTGGAAATTGATGGAGCTTCACGCGGTCGTCGCCCATGGCGAGGACCCAAGCTCTTGGGATGACGAAACCCGGCAATACCTGAAGACTCTGATCAAGTCCGAGTAAGCATCGAGTTGCCCGACCTGGCCATTGCAGGCTGAACACGGTTTTCCAAATGTCTCATTCGGGTCATGATGCGACCTTCGCCGGTTCTTGGTGCATGTCTGCTCTTGAGACATTAACCGACTTAATGCTTCTCTAACCCGACCGGGGTCGTGGCGGGGTGAACCCCGCCCAATGATGCGCCCTTTCCTTCACGGCCAAGTTCGCTATCGTTCTGTCGGGTAGGTTCGGCAAAGGAGACGTCAGATGAAAAAAATCCAGACCCAGGGCGTGCATCATATCACGATGCGCAAGACAAAGGACCTTATGGGATGAAAAAGATCCAGACCCAAGGTGTGCATCACATAACCCTCAACGGCGCTGATCGGCAGACTTCGATCGATTTCTGGGAAGGGGTGCTGGGCATGCCCTTCGTCTTCGAGCAACCCAACCTCGACAACCACGCCATCAACCATCTGTATTTCGATCCCGGCGATGGGCGGTTGATAACCGTCTTCACCGAGGAGGACCGCAAGCCCGGCGAGCGGGTCAAGGACCAGACCGGCTCGGTCCACCACCTCGCCTTCCAGGTCAGCTTTGCCACTTACAAGCGGGCCGCCGCCCGGCTCGATGCACATGGCATCGCCCATACCGGCGAGATTGATCGCGGTTTCATGTGGTCGATCTATTTCCGCGAGCCCTGCGGCCAGCGGCTGGAACTGGCGGCCTACAAGTTCGAGC
This sequence comes from Thermohalobaculum sp., assembly GCA_035527255.1. Taxonomy (GTDB): domain Bacteria; phylum Pseudomonadota; class Alphaproteobacteria; order Rhodobacterales; family Rhodobacteraceae; genus Thermohalobaculum. The sequence continues at coordinate 7,529 of DATLAW010000227.1, forward strand.
CTCCCGCCGGGGCGACCCACGCCGAGGTGCTGCGCCGGGCCCATGAC